>DWYO01000221.1 GCA_019118725.1 Candidatus Parabacteroides intestinavium
TTTTTATTTGCTCGATACCAGCGAACATACCATTTATAATTAGGACTACCACCAGCCCGTCCATCATTGTTTCTCAACTCCGGCACATACAATTCTCTTGACATACCATCCGGAATATAAACTGTATCTACCCGTTCCGGAATATTCGTTTGCCGACTCCCATTTTTATATTGAATCGTATATTCTTGCCCCCAAACCCCATTCTCATTCCATCCTGCGGAAAAGAACAGGAGGAGAAGGGTAAGCAGGGACAGGTTGCGGAATGCCGGATGTTTTTTGCTTGTATGGGCGGGAGTTTCATGGGATGAAACCGGAGTTCCGTCCCTATGAAACTGGAGTTTCATTCCTTGAAACTCTTCGTTTAGTCCGGAGATATTCCGGATTGCTCCGCGACTCTTTTCTTTGATGTCTATTTCGTTTCTCATAATCAATTTCCTCCGTCAGTTGTTGTCCATGAATCCTCTTTTTGGTTCTTAATAATAATCGTATAAGGAACCAGTACCTTTTGTTGTTTTGTTCCATTAGCTGTTCCCTCGATAACCATATTCAAACGAATGCGTGCTTCGGCTGACTTTGCCAATTCTTGCGCGGTAATCGTGAATGAACCACTCGCTTCATCGTCGGTAGGCAAAGGGAACGCCTTTGCGGATGCATCAAGCCAAGGAGCGGCTGTATTGTCTGTCGGTACATTGATCAGCAAATCTTCATCATTACTTTCCAGCACTGCGCTTGTGAAAGGATGTTCCTCATTTGCTTCATATGACTCACCTGTGCTCCAGTGAGCAATTACAGCACCCGTCAAAGAAGATATACTATTCAGTTTATAGGTTATCGTAATGTCTCCTCCGTGTTCTTGCGTCCAGAAAGTAGCTTGCGGAATGGTCAAACCTTCCGGAATGGTAATAGTAGCAGGCAGACCGCCAATCGGCATGTGTTGCATCTCAAAAGAAATTGTCGTACTGACGTCAGAAAGCTGCATTGGAATCCTCAGCCAGTCGTTCCGGCGGATAAAGTCAAAGTCTGTATCTTTCGGGCTATCGTCACGCTCCGTTCCATCGGGATTCGTGATTTTAGCGGTTACTTGCAAGTTGTTTAAACCCGTCCCCTCTGCCATGAAGTTGGTTTCGTTAGCATAGCACCAAAAAGTTTTCGTTTCACCTTTGGCAATCTCTCCTAGTGTACCATCAGAATCTATTAGTATAAGCGTAGTAAATCCTTCCTTATCTCCATTCTCCGGGAATTTAGGCATATAAGAACTTGCCATATTTTCCGCCAGCAGATTTTGGGTTCCTTCATTATTCGCTTCATCATAAGGCAACAAATAAATAGAGCCGGAAGTACGGAATTTATCTAAAGTCAAACTATTTACAACAACCTTATCTGAGTTGGTAGAGTTTGTTATCTCTATGCTTACCTTTCCCAAAAGGCGAATCAATGGAATTTCCAAAGCATTTTCTACCGGTTCCGGTTCTATCCGTTGGGTATATTTATAGCTGCTCATCGGAAAATAAGGCCCCTTGTCTATTGAACCCTTATTATACGGTATGGCATCAATGGTAGCAACAGTTTCTGTTTTATCAAACTCATCGCCTTGCTGTAAACTGTTCAAGTATTCTTTATTGGCATTCGGCAGATTGGCAAATGCATAAAAATCGTATGATTCATCTATTTGCAATTCAACCTCCAGTTGGTGGGTATTGTTTTCATCGCCTACAGGCGTAGCCATGTCACTTTTAGTATTGGATAAAACACGTTCTACCTTATTGTTATGCAAAACTACCAGCCACCAATCCTTAATATACCGTTCGTATTCCGCATCCGGTTCGTTGGGGTTTGTAACATCATCTATGGTTCTCGTATAAGCCGGTGTAGCATTATCCAGGCACCCCAAAGAGATAACTAATTGGGCATATTCCACTTCAGGAACTTCCACCCCACCTCCGTCATCCTCGGAACAGGAGGGGAATAAAGATAGCAAGAGCAGTAGCGAGGTCGCCACTGCTGCTATGTGTTTGTATATGTATTTTGTTCTTTTCATAAGTCTATTTTTTTGAGGAGTTTGATTGGGGGAGTTAGAGGAGTTAAAGAAGTTAGTACTCCGCTTCGCTCCGTTCAGGAGTTAGAGCCGATACCCTTTTGATCGTATTAGCTTTACCCCTTTAGCTTCTTAACTCTTTAACCTTTCTAACCTCTCTAACCCAATAACTCTAACTACCAATTTTACAATTCTCCGTTATTCAATCGAATTACCCAGTCTTTTACTTGAATCTTATAGCAGGCATAGCCGACAACCGGGTGCGGGGGATCATCGGGTCCCGGTCCGGGAGTAGGTTCATCCGGCTCATCCGGGTTATCGGGATTGTCCGGATCGTCTGGTTCATCGGGTTCATCCGGGTCAGGACAATCCGGGCAGAGAATCGGGGTCAGGAAGAAGATGATAGAGTATTCGTCCTGGCGGTCCAGGTATTCCTGTGCCGATATGTTGTGTCCCTCCATCTGCGTAAGAAGCAGGTAGTTGGGGAGGTTGATATTCAATACGTCCTCTTCCCAGTCTTTGTGGCGGACGATGAGGCGGTAGTTCGTACCGGCCATCAGTCGCATAGTGTTCATCTCGGCTACGGCGACAATCTGCGACAGGGTGTCGCCTATCGCGATGTCGGGGTCGCCTCCGGCTGAAGCAATATCCACATTTTCCGTATAATAGGGGAGGTAGGTGATTTGCGGGTCATCCAGCAGGGAGTTGTCGTAATCCATATAGCCGTTGTCGGCGGTGATTTCAAACGTGAAATCGTCTACATCCATGCTGTACCCTTCGGTGTCTTGCAAGATAAAACGAAGCTTGTTCGTGTTCTTGGCAAGCGAAATTTCTTTATCTTCGTGGGCCGTTCCGGTAATGACCAACGTATCCAGAGCGTGCCAAAGAGGTTCCAGTTCATTAGGTTGCGTCGCATCGGCATTGCGCAGGGTGCGGACGCGGATATCCTGAAGTGTCGAAACGCCGGGAGTCAGCTGAGGCCATTCGTAAGAGCCTTCGTCCAGGCCTGCCCAAGTAAGCGCGTAGTAAGTACCTGGTTCCAGGTCGAGCTTGACATTGTTTTCCTTCAGTTCGTTGCCTTCAATTTGCCGTTGCATAAGGAAGTTACCTTTGTCGTCGCAGAGAAACAAAGAAACCTTGCTGACCTCATGCTGGAAGGCATCGGCAAATTTCATATTATAATCGTACACGAAATGCAGTCTGTATTCGCAAGGCTCCAGGGAATCATCATGAATGTAATCGCAGCCCACCGCGCCTGCCATCAAAAGAACCGTGCCGACCGATTTAGCGAATATATTGTATAAATGCTTCATATTATTTAGTTCTTTTGTTTTTGAGTTTGTTAGTTTGTAAGTTATTGTCATACTCAAACTTGAGAACTAAAAAACCCATAAACTAATAAACTTACAAACTATATTTGTTTTCTGCCAAAGATAATCCAGGGGGAAGCGTGGCTGCCTTATCGGTTACAGCCACGCCTGAATTTACTTCATAAAAAAACTTAGGGATTTCTCCCCCAAATCATGTTAAAACAATCAATACAAAATTGTTGAATTTTTACGGAGAACCCAA
>DWYO01000222.1 GCA_019118725.1 Candidatus Parabacteroides intestinavium
TAAGGCTATTTTTGGGCTCGATATGATTCAACAAGGGAGAGAATTATAAATCGTTGTTTAATAAATAATTTGAGTCGTTATGAATAAGACGGAATTTGTCAGCTCAATTGCAGAAAAAGCAGGATTGAGCAAGGTCGATGCCAAGAAGGCCGTAGATGCGTTTGTAGAAACAGTTACTGCTGAGTTGAAAGCTGGCGGAAAAGTTACATTGCTGGGATTCGGAACATTCTCAGCTGTTGAGAAAGCAGCTCGTATAGGCGTTAATCCGCGTACGAAAGAGACAATCGAAATCGCAGCCCGCAAAGTAGCTAAGTTCAAACCGGGTGCAGAACTGACCGACGGCATTCAGTAATCGGCTGCAAAAAGTGTAAACACAGGGGCGTAAAAGGAAGTTTCATCTTTTTTACGCCTCTTGTTTTTTGTATTCACTATTCCCTGAAAGGGGGCGTGCTTTTTCATTACATTCTTCCTCTGTTAAAGATAAATTGCTTACTTTTGTCTCTCGTTAATAACAAAGAGATGAATTACGAAGAGACTTTGCACTATTTATATACCAGCATACCGGTGTTTCAGCATGTCGGGGCTTCCGCTTACAAGCCGGGATTGGAAACAAGCCGGGCGTTGGACGATTACTTGGAAAACCCGCACAGGGCTTATCCGACCATTCATGTAGGAGGTACGAACGGGAAGGGGTCGACCAGTCATCTGCTTGCGGCTATTTTGCAATTGTCTGGGTATAAGGTCGGACTTTATACATCTCCTCATCTGGTGGATTTCCGGGAGCGTATCCGGGTGAACGGAGAAAAGATACCTCAGTCGTATGTAGTGGATTTTGTGGAAAAATATCATCGGCAATTCGAGCCTTTAAAGCCTTCGTTCTTTGAATTGACCTCGACGATGGCATTCGCTTATTTCCGGGATATGCATGTGGATTATGCCGTTATCGAAGTCGGTCTGGGTGGACGCCTGGACAGTACCAATATCATTACTCCGATTTTGAGTGTGATAACCAACATCAGCAAAGACCATACTCAATTTTTGGGAAATACGTTGGAGGAGATAGCCGGAGAAAAGGCCGGAATTATCAAACCGGGAGTTCCGGTGGTAATAGGTGATGTAGATGAGGAAAGTGTAATGCATGTGTTCCGGAATAAAGCCAAAGAGGAGAATGCTCCGCTTTATGCTTCTACAGAACTTTCGCCTTTGTGGCGTTGTGAGCTGGGGGAGGATAACCAATGGCATTACCGGACAAAAGATTTTGGCGTATTGACGGGTGAGCTGGGCGGAATGGTACAGGCCCGGAACGCTTCAACCGTACTGACCGCGGTATCGGTCCTGCGTGAAAAAGGCATTCCGATACCTGTCGAGGCTATACGGGGCGCATTTGCGCGGGTCGTAGAACTCACGGGCCTGATGGGGCGTTGGCAAACCGTACATACTTCGCCTCGCGTGGTGTGTGATACCGGGCATAATACGGGCGGATGGGAGTTCCTTTCCCGGCAATTGGCGGGCGAGGCCAAACGGTGCCGTACATTGCGGATGCTGGTAGGTATGGTAAATGATAAAGATATTGACGGGGTTTTGGCTTTGATGCCCAAAGATGCGGTCTATTATTTCACGCAAGCTTCGATAGCCCGGGCGCTTTCGGCTGAGGTGTTCGCGGAGAAGGCTTGTAGACATGGACTGAAGGGCAATACCTATCCGAACGTGGCAGAGGCACTTCGCTCTGCCCTGCAAGATGCCTCGGAAGAGGATTTCATCTTTATCGGAGGGAGCACCTTTATTGTAGCGGATGCCTATCCTTTGTTAGAAAGAGGCGAGGCACCAGATAAGGGGCATAGCATGGCCTGAGCCTTGCCAACGAATAAAAGAACAAACTCAAAAACTAATAAACTTAAAATGACAGAACTGATTCAAAAAAAACTAAGTGATTCGAAAGCCGCCCGCTGGACGGCATTAGCTATTGTCGCATTCACCATGCTGTGCGGCTATTTCCTGACCGATGTCATGTCACCTCTTAAACCGATGCTGGAAGAGGAGTTGGCATGGACCAGTACCGATTTCGGATTTTTTACCAGTGCCTATGGTTGGTTTAATGTGTTCTTCCTGATGTTGATATTTGGAGGAATGATATTGGATAAGATGGGTGTGCGTTTTACGGGTATGATGTCTTGTATCCTGATGCTTGTAGGATGTGCTATCAAGTATGCAGCCGTGGCTGGTTATATCGGTACGGAAGGCGAGATACTCGGTTTCAAGTCGCAAGTGGCTTTAGCCGCATTCGGGTATGCCATTTTCGGAATGGGTGTGGAGATTGCCGGTATTACCGTGTCCAAGGTCATCGTGAAATGGTTTAAAGGCAAGGAGATGGCTTTGGCCATGGGCTTGGAAATGGCTACGGCACGTATCGGAACGATGCTGGCTATGGCGGTTACGGTACCTTTTGCAAAATATTTCCATAGCGTGTCGGCCCCGGTATTGTTGTGTTTGATTATGCTTTGTATCGGTACGATTTCTTATATGGTCTATATTGTGATGGACAAGAAGCTGGAAGCGTCCATGGAGGGGGAAGAAGAGGAGAATGAAGAGCCATTCCGTTTCTCGGATGTATTCTTGATTATTAAGAATAAAGGCTTCTGGCTGATTGCTTTGCTTTGTGTATTGTTCTATTCGGCTGTATTCCCATTTATTAAATATGCTACCGATTTGATGGTAAATAAATACAATGTAGAGGAAGAACTGGCCGGTTTTATTCCGAGCTTGCTTCCTTTAGGTACGCTTTTCCTGACACCATTCTTCGGAAATCTGTATGACAGACATGGAAAAGGTGCAAGCATTATGCTTCTTGGCGCGGTGATGTTGATCGGTGTTCACCTCTTATTTGCTTTACCTATATTAAATGTATGGTGGTTTGCTACGGCTATCATGATTGTGCTGGGTATCGCGTTCTCTTTGGTGCCTTCGGCTATGTGGCCTTCTGTTCCGAAGATTATTCCGGAAAAGCAATTGGGTACGGCTTATGCACTTATATTCTGGGTGCAGAACTGGGGATTGATGGGCGTTCCGGCTTTGATAGGTTGGGTTCTCGACACGTATTGCAAGCTGGATACGACGAATGGCGGACCGGCTTACGATTATACACTCCCGATGATTATCTTCATGTGTTTTGGTATCGTGGCTTTCTTCGTAGCTGTCCTTCTGAAACGTGAGGATAAGAAAAAAGGATATGGCTTGGAATTGCCCAATATTAAACAATGATGTTAAATTTCGTACCTCGTTATGATTTGTTTTCCCAACGCAAAGATAAATTTAGGGTTGAACATCGTTCGCAAACGGGTAGACGGGTATCATGATATCGAGACCGTCTTTTATCCGATTCCGGTAAAGGATGCGTTAGAGATAACCCCGGCCGATGCGACCTCGTTTACACCGAGCGGCATACCGGTGGATGCTCCGGCGGAAAAGAACCTGGTGATGCGTGCCTTGGCTAAGTTGAAAGAACGCTATCCGGTTCCGGAGCTCCAAATCGGATTGCTCAAGGCGATTCCTTTTGGTGCGGGGCTGGGAGGAGGCTCATCGGACGCGGCCTTTATGTTGAAGCTGGTCAATGACTTTTGCGGGCTTCATATTCCCGGAGAGGAATTGGAGCGGATGGCTTCAGAACTGGGTGCGGATTGTGCTTTCTTTATCCGGAATACTCCGGTATTCGCTTCGGGAATCGGGAATGTGTTCGAACCGGTTGGCCTCTCGCTGAAGGGATGGCATCTTTGCCTGGTAAAGCCGGATGTGGCGGTTCCTACCTCATTGGCCTATTCGATGGTAAATCCTCATGAACCGGCCTGTTCTTTGAAAGAGATTATCCTCAGACCGGTAGAGGAGTGGAAGGGGTTGATGGAAAATGATTTCGAGCATAGTGTGTTTCCGAAGTATCCTATTATCCAACATATCAAGCAGATGCTTTATGAAGAGGGGGCCGTTTATGCCTCCATGTCCGGTTCGGGCTCTTCGGTATTCGGCTTATTTAAAGAAGAAACGAACTTGAAATCCCTTTTCCCCGATTGCTTCGTTTGGGAAGGGGCTTTACGGGTATAAGAAGCTGTTTGGAATTTATTCCAGCTTCTAAAATTCATGCCTATGTTTGTTGGCGTTTATGCCTATCTTTTCCGACAAAGTTAGGCATAAACGGAACGAAACATAGGCATGATTTTTTTAAGATATTTTTACCATATTCCGATAATGAGTTTTCCTTTTTTCCTTGTCTTTATCTAAAAAAGGAAATCTATGGAGGATTATGACAAATTATTGGAGCGTTTGGCAAGGTGTACCCGTTCTCCGCGTGGACGGTTTTCGTCTGAAGCGGGCTGGCCTTTGTTAGAGAAAAAGATTCGTCCGGGACGTAAAGCGTGGACTTTATGGCGATGTGTCGGCTCGTGTGCGGCTATCATTCTGCTGGTGATAGGGGGCTGGCTTTTACGGGAGAGCATTGGAGGCGAAAATTGGCAGGAAATCCATACGGAAGCATCCACCAGGCGTGTGGAACTCCCGGATAAATCTATCGTGGTGCTGAACCGCTATTCTACGCTTTCCTATCCCCAAGGACTGGCAAAGGCCGATAAGCGTGAGGTCCGTTTGCAAGGCGGAGCCTATTTTGAGGTTAGCAAAAGCGCGGAGCATCCTTTCCGTGTTCAGGCCGGAGAGGTGCAGGTACAGGTGTTGGGTACGCACTTTGAGGTAGAGGCTTATCCGCAAGATACGTTGGTGAGCACTTTCTTGATGGAGGGAAAGGTTGAGGTTTCCACTCCGCAAGGAGAGGTGTGTTTGTCTCCGCGGGAGCGGGCGATTTATCATACCGGGCGGAAAGATTTGCGTACGTATGCCGATAAGGCTTCGGATGAGGTGGACTGGATGTCGGGTGAACTCCGCTTTGACCGGGAGCCCATGCGTGAGGTGGCACGCCAGCTCTCTCATGCGTTCCATACAGATATTCGAATAGAGAACGATTCGTTGGCGGATTACCGTATCCGTGCCCGATTTACCCATGAAGAAGAGTTGGAGGAAATCTTTGGCTTGTTGCAAAAAATAGTTCCTTTCGATTATACCTATCAGAATAACCAAATCATCTTAACACGCAGATAAATGAGACACATCACTTTATATTTATTCATTTGGGGAATGGCATTGTCGGCTTTATCTCTATCCGCACAAGAGGTAAAACGGTATGATTTGGATTTGAAGCAGGCCTCTTTGGGTGAACTGGTCCGGACTTTGGAGGAGGTTTCCGATTATTTGTTCCTCTATGGCGAAGAGGTCCGGTTGGCGCATCCCGTCTCCTTAGTGCTACAAGACCGGAGTATGGACGATATTTTAAGATTGGCATTCAGGGATCAACCGGTTCGTTATCGGATTTCGGGCAATCATATTTTGCTTTATACAAAAGAGGTCCCGGCCAAACGTAAGGTGACGATTAGCGGATATATTACGGATGCTTCTTCTTCGGAGACGTTGATTGGTGCCAATGTTTTAGAGCGGATACGCCAGGCGGGCACTTATACCAATCCGTTTGGCTTTTATACGTTGACCTTGCCGGAGGGTGAGGAGGTGTCGTTGGCTTTTTCCTATTTGGGATATGCCCCGTCTTATGCCCGGTTTCGCTTGATGCGCGATACCGTGTTGAATGTGGGGCTTAAAACGGATAACACTTTGCAGGAGGTGCTGGTCTTGTCTGACCGGAAACAGGCGGGAGTTTATGCTACGGCTATGAGTTCGCATGAAATACCCGTTACCCAAATACGTAAGACCCCCTCTTTGATGGGTGAGTCGGATGTGTTGAAAACCTTGCAATTGTTACCCGGAGTGCAGACCGCCATGGAAGGGTTCAGCGGATTGTATGTGCGGGGTGGGGGAGCCGACCAGAATCTTATCTTGCTGGATGGCATACCCATTTATAATGCCGATCATCTGTTGGGCCTGTTCTCTATCTTTACTCCGGAGGCCATCAAGAATGTAACCCTGTTCAAAGGCTCATTCCCGGCACGTTTCGGGGGAAGATTGTCTTCTGTGGTGGATATTCGTACGCATGATGGTGATATGCGCGAATTTCATGGTACGGCCAGTATCGGATTATTGACCAGCAAAGTACACTTGGAGGGCCCTATCTGGAAAGACCATACCTCTTTTTGCCTTACGGGCAGGCGCACCTATATCGATTGGATCGCACGTCCGTTTTTGGATGAGGATAAGGATTACGGTTATTATTTTTATGACATTAATGCGAAATTGAATCATAAACTCTCGGATAGAAGCCGGGTGTATCTGGGCTTTTATAAGGGGAAGGATCATTGTGATTATAAACGGGGAAAGGCATACGAGTATGATTATGCTTCTTACTTTTATAATGACCGGTTGGACATCAATTGGGGAAATACCGTGGCTTCTGGACGTTGGAATTATGTGTTCTCCAATCAGCTTTTCAGCAATATGACACTGGCTTATAATCATTATCAAATGTTGATGAATACAGGGTATCGGAATATAGACCGCTATCATCAGGGGGATAATGTGTATAACTATGATTCGGATTATCGTTCGGGCATTCATGATTATAGCGTGCAGGCGGATTTTGATTATACGCCTCTCCCGGAGCATCATGTCAAGTTTGGTACCACGTATCTCTATCATCGTTTCCGCCCGGAAGTTATGATATCGCGGGTGAAAGAAACGACTCCGGAGGAGATAGCCCAAGATACGACCTATAATGCCATCTCTAATGGAGATATCTATGGCCATGAATGGACGCTTTATGCGGAGGATGATTATACCCATGGGGCAATAGGGGTGAATATGGGGATGAACCTCTCGCTATTCCATACGAAGGGAAAGAGTTATTTTTCAGCCCAGCCCCGGGTTGCGTTGCGTTATAAGTTGGATAAAGGTATCTCGTTGAAGGCTTCTTATACCCGTATGACCCAGTATGTGCATCTCCTGTCTTCATCAACCATAGCTTTGCCTACCGATCTGTGGGTCCCCGTTACGCGGCATATCCGACCGATGCACGCCTCGCAATATGCTTTTGGAGCGTATTATACCGGACTGAAAGGATGGGAGTTCTCGTTGGAGGGATATTATAAGGATATGCGTAATGTGTTGGAGTATCAGGACGGAGCTTCGTTTTTTGCTTCTACTACCGGCTGGGAAGACAAAGTCAGTATGGGACGCGGGCGTTCGATGGGACTGGAGGCCATGGCTCAGAAGACTTGGGGAAAAACTACCGGGTGGCTGGCTTATACCTTGGCTAAGAGTGATAGAATCTTCGAGGATGGGAGTATCAATGGGGGCAGGCGTTTCCCGTATAAGTATGACCGGAGGCATAGCTTGAATATATGTGTGAATCATACGTTCAACAAACGGTGGGATATTGCGGCCTCGTGGGTCTTTAATACAGGAGGTACCGCTACGGTAGCCGAGCAAAGGATCGTGGTGCAATATCCTTCCAGTTCTCAGTACTTTGATGGGACATTGGGCGAGCAGGATTATATCTCTCAACGTAATAATTATCGTTTGCCTTGTAGTCATCGGCTAAACTTGGGGGTGAATATCCATAAACAGACTCGACGGGGGGAACATATTTGGAACATTTCTGTTTATAACGTTTATAACGCGATGAATCCGAATCTGGTTTTCATGGATAAGGAGATTATCGAGCATCAGGAATTGAGACCGAATGGCGAGTATGATTTCTGGACAGAGGTGAAGACGCATCTGAAGAAGATGACGCTCTTGCCCTGTATCCCGTCATTTACATATACATTTAGATTTTAATCGAGAAGTACAGAATGAAAAAGATATTTTATCTGATAGGATTAT
>DWYO01000223.1 GCA_019118725.1 Candidatus Parabacteroides intestinavium
GCATCTTTCCATACTGGAAATTTGCTTCGGAAAGCCTCTTGTTCGGCAGCTGAGAGTGTGCAGGTGAGAATTATTTCTTCGACGTCTGCCGCATCGGCCATCTTTTTTCCTTTCGGAGAGAAAAGCACGGAGTCACCCCGATAGCGGAACCCTTTTCCATCCGTACCTGTCCGGTTTACGCCGCACACATAGGCTTGATTCTCCAAAGCCCGGGCCAATAAAAGCGGTTGCCATGCAGAGGCACGTACTTCAGGCCAGTTGGCCATGTAAATCAGCAAGTCGTATTCACAGTTTACATTCCGGCTCCATACGGGGAAGCGCAGGTCATAGCAGATTTGCAGGCAAATATTCCACCCTAAATAGGAGGCAATAGTCCGGCAGGTTCCCGGTGTATAGCACCTATCTTCACCAGCCATGCGGAAAAGGTGGCGCTTGTCGTAATAGGAAGCTTCGCCTGATGGCGTAATTAAAAACGCGCGATTGTAAAAATGTCCGTTTTCATGGGCAATGAAACTTCCCGCAATGGCAAATCCGAATGTTTTAGCCCAGCATTTTATGCACCGTATTGTCTCTCCGTCAGAAGCATCCGCCAATTGTTCGGGAGCCATCGAAAAGCCTGTGGTAAACATTTCGGGGAGGATTGCCAGATCCGTATGTCCCGCCAGACCTGCCAGCCTTTCTTCCTGTTTATGCAGGTTGGCTGTACGGTTTTCCCATACAATAGGTGCTTGTATCAAACTAATCCGTATATCAGTTTTCATATTTTTGGGATATAATTCAACTTTCGCAAGCTCAAGTTAGTTGGAAGCCTTGTCAACTCACAAGTTGAGCACTGGCGAAATTTAACGATATAAGAAACAAAGCAAAAAGCCCTGTTTCCTGTTTTATGATGCAAAATTCTCCGGATGCCGTGCTGTGATACGTGTGTAATATTTCCGGATCTCCGCTATATCTTTGTCCGCATCGCCGGTTGGATGGAATACACCCATCATGCCCGCCTCTTTTTTGCCATAATCTATATAAGCCAGGAGGATAGGCACTTCCGCTTTAAGGGCGATGTAATAAAATCCGCGCTTCCATTCCTCCGTATGCTTTCGGGTACCTTCCGGAGTAATAGCCACTTGGAAGCGGGAGCTTTTCCGGAACATCTCGGCTACTTGATCGGTCATCGACGAATGTTTGCTGCGTTCCACCGGAATTCCGCCCATACTTTTGAAAATAAGATTGAATGGGAAGAAAAACCACGATTTTTTCATCAGAAAACCGGCTGTGAGTCCGATAGAGGTGTAAAATAACTTGCCGATGATGAAATCCCAGTTGCTGGTATGTGGTGCGACACAGATTACACATTTCGGGATTTCCACCCCTTCAATAGAAGCGGCTTTCCAACCGGCAAGTTTCAGTAGAATTTTGCTGATCGCTTGTTTCATGATTGTTATTTGCTTAACTCTCTAATCTCTTCAGCAATCGCGTTGACTTCCTTTTGCAAATCCTCTTTCAGCTTTTTGTAATAAGCTTTGACCAACACCGAGTTGTCTTTGCCATCGGGGTGGCTGATGCGGCAGATGAAATTGTCTTGCATATCCAAGATGCGCGTCATGACTTGGTCTGCTTTTTCTTTATCCGTATTCGGAAGATACAAAGAGCAAAACAGTGTTTCTGCAAACAATTCGCCGGCAACGTCAGCGACTTCTTTTTTCAAAATTCTTCTTTTAGCCATAATCGTTTTTTTAGAATTATCCACAAAACTACAAATATTTGTGATTATATCAAGAAGCATTTCTCATAAAAGCGTAAAAAATACTATCTTTGTAGCCGAAAATCAGATATTAAAAACCAATAGAATGATTAATACAAAAACTACGCCAGATTACATCTTCGAAAGTAGTTGGGAAGTGTGCAACAAAGTAGGAGGCATTTATACGGTTCTTTCTACTAAGGCACATACTTTACAGCAGATGAGAAACGATAAGGTAATATTTATCGGTCCGGATATTTGGCAAGCTGCTGTACCTATTGATTTTATAGAAGATGATTCACTGTTTGATGATTGGAAACGCCATGCTGACTTGACCGAGAACCTCCATGTTAAGGTAGGACGCTGGAATGTTCCGGGAACACCTCCGGTCATGTTGGTTGATTTTAAACCTTTCCTGCCGGAGAAAGATGCTATTTATTATTCGATGTGGGAGCATTTCCATGTCAATTCGCTTCATGCCTATGGCGATTACGATGAATGCTGTATTTTCTCTTATGCGGTAGGAAAAACAATTGAGAGTTTCTATCGTTTTTATCAGTTGGAAGGCCAGCACGTAGTAGCATTGTTTAATGAGTGGCAGACCGGGATGGGGGCATTGTACCTTCAGCTACATCTCCCGAAAGTTGCTACGCTGTTTACCACACACGCTACTTCCATAGGGCGTTCTATTGCAGGTAACAACAAAGCGCTGTATGCCTATATGGATGGGTATAACGGAGACCAAATGGCTTACGAGTTGAATATGGAAGCCAAACATTCTGTGGAAAAACAAGCAGCCCATCATGTAGATTGTTTTACGACGGTCAGTGATATTACAGCCCGCGAATGCAAACAGCTGCTGGATAAAGAACCGGACATTGTAACCCCTAACGGATTCGAACCGAACTTTGTCCCGGATGAGAAGACGTATGCCGCGAAACGGGCTGAGGCTCGAAAGACGTTGCTGCGGGTGGCTGAAAAGCTGATAGGTTCTCCGATTGATCCGGATGCATTACTGATCTCAACCAGCGGACGCTATGAATACCGTAATAAAGGTATCGATGTGTTCATTACGGCGATGAACCGTGTGAGGACTTCCGGCAGATTGCAAAATGAGGCGGTAGTGTTTATCTTGGTTCCGGCGTGGGTGCGTGAGCCACGGGCAGATTTGCAAAAGGCGCTCGAATTGGATTATCCGGTACATGAACGGATGCAATGCCCTTACATTACTCATTGGTTGAATCAGATGCAGGATGACCGAATAATCAATTATATCGGAAATATTGGTTTCCGTAACAGTAAGTCGGACAAACTGAAGATTATATTTATTCCTTGCTACTTGGATGGAAAAGATGGTATATTGAACAAATCTTATTATGATGTATTAATAGGTATGGATGTCACGGTTTATCCTTCCTATTATGAGCCGTGGGGATATACTCCGTTGGAAAGTGTGGCGTTTGGTATACCGACAATCACAACTAATTTGGCCGGATTTGGACTTTGGGCAAAGAAAGCCAGTGTCTCAGGAAATGATATCCAAGAGGGGGTAGCCGTTATTGAGCGTACGGATTTCAATTATTTTGAGGTTGTTGATGCTATTGCAGAACAAATTTTAAAGTTATCGGAAACAGATAAAAACGAAAGAAAAGCAATCAAGGAGCGTTGTTTTGCGCTTGCAAAGAAAGCGGAATGGAGTAAATTCATTGCGTATTATCAAGAAGCATTCTCGATAGCACTTGCAAATG
>DWYO01000224.1 GCA_019118725.1 Candidatus Parabacteroides intestinavium
AAATACCGGTGCAAATTGACAAAAAACAAGTCGTTTTTCCTCTGGTTGGAGGATTTTTTGCAAAATGCACGTTAGCTGAAATGGGTAAATTAAGGCAAAATGACAGTTGACGATTGGATTTTTAAACATTAAGGTACGCAAAGATTTTATCGGAGGCACGAAGATGAGAGTGCTACAAGAACTATGTCTTTCTTAGTACATTACAAGCTAAAATTGGTCCTATTTGATTATTTATTTAAAAATGTAATAATATTTTTGCCTAAATCTTTTTTGAGAATAAGAAAAAAGTTTTAATTTTGTGGCGTGCTAACAAAAATTTGTGTGTGAAAAACACCATAGTTCTTGTAGTACTGCGTCTAAATCTAACGAATGTTAACTGCGTTGTTAGTAGACATTTTTTAATCTGTGTTTTATCGTTTATCTTTTAAGTAAAAGAGCCCGTAATGGAAAAGTGTAGTAAGAAAAACATGCAAAGACAGGGCGGTCTGATCAGACCCAGTTCTGTATTACTTACCACGGGGTTATTGATGATGGCGGCATCTCCTATGTTTGCGGCCGGCGGAGTAGGATTAGACAATGGTCCGAAAATCATGTCTGTAACTCAAGATGGTAGAACAGTGACGGTTACCGTGTCGGATGAGGCCGGTGAACTGATTGGCGCTAATGTGATTGTAAAAGGGACGACTAACGGTAACGTGACGGATATGAATGGTCAGGTTACGTTGCAGAATGTTCCGGAAAATGCAATCCTGGAAGTTTCTTATATTGGTTATGAGACCAAAGAAGTGCCCGTAGGCAATCAGACAAACATCAACGTAATGCTTAGTGAAGACTCCAGAGCCTTGGAAGAGGTAGTGGTAGTGGGTTACGGTACGATGGAAAAGAAACAGGTGACCAGTGCAGTTACCTCTATCTCGGCGGATGACATGATGGTCGGTGTGAAAGGTGCCGATATTACGTCCTCTTTGCAAGGTAAAATCAGTGGTTTGATGATTCGTAACGCGGGCCGTGTTAATGATGGTTCTACCATTTATTTACGTGGTTTGTCTTCCATCAACTCGGGTAAGTCTCCGTTGATCGTTGTTGATGGTTTCCCTGGAGGTGATATTCGTTCTATCAATCAGGACGATATCAAGTCTATTGATGTATTGAAGGATGCTTCTGCCGGTGCCATCTACGGTACCCGTGCTGCAGCCGGTGTCATCTTGATTACCACGAAGAGCGGTTCAAACACCAATGGCAAAGTGAAGTTGACTTATAACACCGAACTCTCTAAAAAGCAGGACTACGGAAAACCGCGCGTATTGACAGCTGACGAATACCGCGAATATCAAGTGGGTCCGGATTATGGAAGTAGTACAGACTGGTGGGACGAACTGATTAATGACAACAACTTCTCTCAGAAACATACCTTCTCGTTGGAGATGGGTACAGAAAATGCCCAAGTGTATTCTTCTTTCTTCTATGAAGGCAATGAAGGTATCGCTATTGACGACTCACGTACCGACTACGGCGGACGTATCAATGCCAACTTCAAATTGATGGATGGCTGGTTGGAAATCCGTCCGGTAGTAGACTATCGCCAGGCTTTGCGTAACAACAACGTGCCGAATTTCCAGCAGGCTTTGCGTAACAACCCGACTCGTTCCCCGTATGACCCGGATAGTGAAACCGGCTATAATGTATGGACCGGCGAGTCTTTGGATTACAACGTATTGGCAGACTCTAAGTTATATGATTACGAAGGTTTGGATAAATGGTTCAAGCCGGAAGTAACGATGAAATTGAACATCAAGCCGGTAGAAGGCTTAAGCTATACGCAGACTGTTGGATTCGAGAACCGTCAATGGGAATTGCACCAGTACCGTTCTCGTTATCATAGAGATGAATTGAACAATAGCCGTAACGGCTGGGCAAAATTGGAGTTCAGTAAGACAGAAAATCTGACCTCTGAAGGTTACTTCTCGTATGTACGTGATTTTAAAGGCGGGCATAATATTAACGCTACTTTAGGTTATTCCTATTTTGAAGAAAACGGTGAGAACTTCAATGCGGAAAACTATAACTTCGAGGTAGATGGCATCAAGTATTGGGATATAGGAAAAGGTTCTTTCTTAAGTGATGGTAAAGCCGGTATGGGTTCCGGTAAGAATATTACTGAACGTCTGTTCGCGATTTATGCCCGTGCCAACTATTCATACAACGACAAGTATATGTTGTCCGCGACACTCCGTCATGAGGGTTCATCCAAGTTTGCCGCAGACAACCGCTGGGGTAACTTCTGGTCCGTATCTGGTGGTTGGCGTATATCAGCCGAGGAATTCATGAAAGATTTCGACTGGTTGAGTGATTTGAAAGTACGTTTCGGTTATGGTGTTACCGGTAACAACGATTTCGATGCTTCTTATATGGCTAATTTGTTAGGTTCGGATGCCTACTGGATGTTGCCGAATGGTAATTGGGCTTATTCGTATGGTAAGACACAGAATGTGAACCCGAACTTAGGTTGGGAGGAAAAATCAGAATGGGACTTGGGTATCGACTATGCGTTCTTCAACAACCGCCTCTATGGTAAGTTTGATGTCTATCGCCGTAAGATCGATAACATGATTTATTCTGTTAAGGTGCCTCAGCCTCCTTATACGCAAGGAACCCAATGGCAGAACATCGGTTCGATGGAAAGTAAAGGTTGGGAATTTGAAATCGGCGGAGATATCATCCAGACCCAAGACTTTACGTGGACTTCTAACTTGAACCTGACACACTATACGGGAAAGATCCTGACGTTGGATGGTAGTAGTACCTATCAGAACGGTAACGGATTCCCGGCTCCGGGCTCTCCGGGTGATGCAGCGCGCATTGAGTCAGGCTCTACGGTAGGTGATTTCTATATCTGGAAATTCGCGGGCTTTGACGAAGAAGGAAACTTCTTGTTGTATGACAAGGATGATAATATCATTCCGGCTTCACAAAAGTCAGAAGACGACAAACGTTACATCGGTAATTACATTCCGAAGTTGATGTTAGGCTGGAACAACTCATTCCGCTATAAGAACTTCGACTTGAATATCAGTATGCGTAGCTGGCTGAACTTTGATGTGTATAACCAGTTGAACATGTACTTCGGTATTCAGGGCCTGACGGAGTTGAACGTATTGAAAGAGGCGTATGGCAAGTTCAATGAAATCCGGGGCGAGAAGGAGCTTTGCGATTATTATTTGGAAGATGGTTCGTTCTTGAAGATCGATGCGATTACCTTGGGTTACTCATTGAATCTGAAGAAATATACGAACAATCTGGTAGACCGCCTGCGTGTCTATGGTACAGTAGGAAATGTTTGTACGATTACCGGATATAGCGGTATGAACCCGGAAGTGGATATCACAAGCTGGGATCAGGGAACTGAAAGATTTGACGGTATCTATCCGTTAGTACGTACTTACACATTAGGTATTCAAGTAACATTCTAAAGAAAGGATTGGATCAACATGAAAACAAATAAATTAGTTAATTGGCTAGTAGGAGGTATTGCTTGTATCGCCGTAGGAACTTCCTGTGATGTAGAGCCATCGTTCTATTCTCAAGTGGTTCCGGAAACATTCTATTCGTCACAAGATGCGGTTTGGGAGCGTTTTAACCGTCCGTTCACCCACTGGCGCTGGTGGGTCGCTCAAGACCGTGCACGTTGGGAATTGCAGGAATTTGGAACGGACGAGATCTGTGTGCCGACCCGTGGTAGTGACTGGTATAACGGTGCGGTTTATCAGAAATTCCATCACCATGAGTTCGGGACTGATATGGTTAGTATCGAGACCGGATGGACGAACTTCTCGATGGGGGTAGCTTTGGCTTGGGATGCCATGGAGGATTTGGCTCAGGTGGATTTTGATGCGTTGGGCTTTGAAGAGGGAACTTACGAGTCGATGATCAATCAGATGAACACCTTGGCGGCTTCTTTCTATTTGGACGGATTGGATTTCTTTGGCGGTGTGCCTTTGTATAAGACAACCCAGAGTGATGTCCTTCCGCGTTCTACGGATGTGGAGACATTCAACTTTATTGATTCGTTGTTGACACAATCACTTCCCAACTTACCGGTAAAGACCGTATTGGGCGAACAAGAGACTAATACGATTCACCAGGCGGTAGCAGCAGCCTTGAAAGCCCGTCTCTATTTCAATGCGGAGGCCTATATCGGCCAGCCGATGTATGAAGAGGCAGCTCAAATTTGTCAGGATATCATCGATGGTGTGTATGGCGAATATGATCTGGCCACAGACTGGACCAATATCTTCGGGTGGGGCAATGAAAATTGTCCGGAAATGATTTGGGTAGTACCAAGCGAGAATGCCAAGCTGGAAACCGATGGCGCGTTCTGGGGCTTCACCGTCCCGTACAATTACAAGGATTATCTGGGAGGATTGGTTGACTCTGGTTCCGATAATGGTTGTTGCTTGCTTCCAAGCCGTGATCCGGAAGGTAACCTGTATAACTTCAACTTGGGCAATAATTATGAAGGGTATAACGACAAGGATGTCCGTAAGCAGAATTATGTGTATGAAGGTGACGGAAAGTATCGCGGTATGTTTATTGTCGGTGAGCTAATCAATCCGGACAATCCAAGTTGGATTTGCACCGGTACGCGCGAATACAATGCACAGACTTTGACCGTAGTTGACCAGATTGCCCGCTTCTCAGAGGTAGGTACCACCTATAGCAGTGTGTCAGAATTACCGTCTACGGTAGCTGATGCCGAAGAGAACTCCGGTGTCCGTCCGATGAAGCGCAGCCCGCGTCCGAATCAGGAGGAATATAAGCAGAAGTTCAATCCGGATATCCCTATCATCCGTTTGACAGAAATTTATTACACCTTAGCGGAATGTAAGATGCGCCTGGGTGACAAGCAAGGTGCAGCAGATTTGATTAACAAAGTCCGTTTACGTTATTTTGAGGATGGCGTAGATCCGGATCCTGTAACTGCTGCTAACTTGGATAAATACCGTATGTTGAAAGAATGGAAATTGGAATTCTTGAATGAAGGCCGCCGTCGTACTGATTTGGTTCGTTGGGATGCCTACGTTACGGAAGACTGGTGGGATCATAAAGCTACCAACAACGAGAATTACAATCGTTTCCCGATTCACTATAGTATCATGGGTGCTAATACCTTATTGGAACAGAACCCGGGTTATTAATTGTAATATGGTTAAACAAACAGAGGCTGCCTCTAAAAGGCAGCCTCTGTTTGTTTAAAAGGGGGCTGTGTCAAAATGAATGTTTTGATACAACCCCATTAAGGTGTGTCAGAATTAGCAAAATGCAAGGCATTGAGGATGAGGACGACAGGTGTTTACTGGAGTAAATGACTTAGCCCGAATTCCGAAAATAACGCAGCAGTTTGCAATTATGACACACCGTCTTGTGTATTAAAAGAACCCTAAATTGTTGTCACGGCAATTATTCTTGTGATTTTATTCCCTTATAGGAACGCTATATTTGTTTTTAGGAGCTATTTCAAAATAGTTTCTAAGTCTGACCATCAGATTGGTTTGGATTTAACACTCAATATCTATTCCCTTCCGGGGGAAAATTAATGGAAGTAAAAAATGGGTAGACAGATAGGACTTTGGTGGCAGATTAAGCCGAGAGATTTCGTGGAGGTAGGAATAGCTTCTCGTAAGCGCGAATAAAAATCCTCGAAGATATTCTTTAGAAAAATCTGAAATAAATCCAAAGCCGCTTCTTCATGTCCTTTTATAATTCTATAAAAAAAGCTGCGAACCGGAAACGGAACGCAGCCTTTATAAATAATATTCTTTGAGTTTATCTGTCTTTAAGTTCTTATTGTATTTTTACTTTATGAACCGATAAACTTATGAACGATCAATTTGATTAAGCGTTTTCACCTTCAATACCTACACCCACTTTTCCACCTTGCTTGCGGATCCGGTGCTTTTGGATTTCGTAAGCAATTGGAGTCGCAACGAACAGGGTTGAATAAGTACCTATGATGATACCCAGCAAGATGGCAAAGGTAAAGCTTCGGATAGTACTTCCTCCCAAAATGAAGATACAGATTACTACAACCAATGTCGTCAATGAAGTATTGAAGGTACGGCTCAGCGTAGAGTTCAACGCATCATTGATTACCACATACCGGTCTCGTTTCGGGTAGAGGTGGATTGTCTCACGAATACGGTCGAATACTACTACGGTATCGTTAATAGAATAACCGATAATCGTTAAGATAGCCGCGATAAAGGTCTGGTCGACCTCCATAGAGAACGGCAATATCTTCCATAATAAGGTATAGAACGCTATAATACACAAGGTCGTTGTGGCTACCGTAGCAAATGCACCTACCGAGAACGAGATATCCCGGAAACGGAGTAAGATATAAGCTGCCATACAAATCATAGAGAAGATAACAGCCAGGAACGCAGCGTTCTTAATATCATCCGCCATAGCCGGACCTACCTTTTGCGAACTCTTTACATAGTCGCTTACAAACTGATCTAATGTGGTGCCCTCTTTCAACAGCGGTTTCAAACCTTCGTACAGCTTCGATTCGATATCCTGGTCAACATTCGGATCGGTATCAGCAATACGATAGTTGGTCGAGATACGAACTTGGTCCGGAGTACCGATGGTGATCACACTAACAGCACCGTCCAATTGTGGATCCAACATACTGCGAACCTTATCGGTCTGTACATTCTGGTCGAAACGGACTACATAGTTGCGACCACCTGTAAAGTCGATACCTTCATTTAAGCCGATTGTCATCATGGATATACAACCTAAAACAACGATTGCGGCCGGAATCAGATAACCAACTTTACGTGCGCCTAAGAAGTTGATCTTCGGATCACGCAACAGGTTCTCAGAGATACGAGTTACGAAAGTAACTTTCTTCAGTTTATCTTTGGCCAACAACGATTCATAAACGATACGGGTCAAGAACACAGCCGTCAAGAAGTTGGCAAACAAACCGATAATCAAAGTCGTGGCGAAACCACGGATAGGACCGGTTCCGAAGTAGAACAAGACAATACCGGTAATGATAGACGTCAAGTTTGAGTCGAAAATTGCCGAGAAAGCGTTTCCATAACCATCGGCAATCGCTTTACTTAAACCTTTACCGGCACGAAGTTCTTCCTTGGTACGTTCATAAATCAACACGTTCGCATCGACCGCCATACCCAAAGTCAAGACCATACCGGCGATACCCGGCAAAGTCAATACGGCTTGGAAGGAAGCCAATACACCCATCGTGAAGAAAATATTCAAAATCAATGCCCCGTTGGCAATCATACCCGGAATCAAGCCGTAGAAAGTACACATGTAAACCATCAGCAGTACCAAAGCGATGATAAATGAGATAAAGCCTGCGTTGATGGCTTCTTGACCCAATGACGGACCTACCACATCTTCCTGAACGATATGAACCGAAGCCGCCATTTTACCGGATTTCAATACGTTTGCCAAGTCTTTTGCCTCTTCAGGAGTAAAGTTACCTGTAATAGAAGATTGGCCACCGGTAATTTCTGTCTGTACATTCGGGGCTGAATAAACCATGTCATCCAGCACGATAGCAATTGAACGGCCGATATTATCTTTTGTCAGACGAGCCCAAGCTTTGGCGCCTTCAGCATTCATTTCCATGCTGACTACCTGCTCCGTACGTCCCGGCTGCTGATTGAAGTCTGCATTCGCATCGGTGACCACATCTCCGCCCAATGCCGGGGAGCCATCGCGGTTCGTTACTTTCAGTGCATATAATTCAAAGAACATGCCTTTTTCATCCATCGCCTTTACGCCCCATTTTAGAGACAAGTTGCGAGGAAGCGCGTCTTTCACTTGCTTGATGTTCAGATATTCAGTGATCTTTGCCATATCGGTTGCACGGGCATAACCGACTACAGCACTCGGAGCCAACTGACCATTGTATTGATTGATCTGCAACAAGGCAAACAAGGGATGTTGCTTTGCAAACTCTTCTGCGCTCTGATTCTGTTCTGTTGCTTCAGGTGTATCTTGAATCTTTGCCAAAAGAGAATCTGTTTCCGTAGCCGGGGTCTCTGCCTGAGCGGTTGTTTCAGCTGTTTCAGCCGAAGCCATTGCTACGGAGTCTGCCTGATTGGCGGCCAATACATTTGCCAAAGCGGCATCGGCAGCAACTAATTGCTGGTAGATTTCCGGCAATTTATAAGTTTCCCAGAATTCCAGGTTGGCACTACCCTGTAACAATTTGCGGACACGTTCCGGTTCTTTCACACCCGGTAATTCCACCAAGATACGGCCAGCTGTTTCCAGACGTTGGATATTCGGAGCAACCACACCGAAACGGTCGATACGCGTACGCAATACATTGAAAGAATTGTCGATTGCGCTCTGCAACTCTTCTTTCAATACCGCTACTACTTCCGCATCTGAACTTTGGGGAGTAATCTTGTCCTTTAATTCGAAAGTACTAAAAATAGAAGCCAGACGAGCGTTGCCATTCAAAGCTTTGTACTCATCGGCGAATAAATCAATAAAATTCCGCTGGCTGGTGGCTTGAGCTGCATAGGCTAAATCCAACGCTTTGTTGAAATTTTCGTCCGGATTATTGTTGGCTAATGAACGAATTACGTCAGGAACACTTAGTTCCAGTATCACATTCATACCGCCTTTCAAGTCCAGACCTAATCCGATTTCCATCTCGCGGCATTCTTTGAGCGTATAGCCCAACCACACCTTTTCGGTTGACAATGAGTCTAAATACAGACTTTCTTTCACAGGATCTCCACCGGCATATTCAGCAGCTTTCTTGTTGTATCTGTTCGTCACGAATGAGAAAGATAAATAGAACAAGCAAACTAACGTCAGTAGCACAGCAAAGACCTTCACGAATCCTTTGTTTTGCATTTGAACTTATAGTTTTTGTTATTACATTTATTACATTTGATTTTTTATCAGGGTGCAAATATAGAGTTTTTTTTCTTGATTAAGAGTAATTAGA
>DWYO01000225.1 GCA_019118725.1 Candidatus Parabacteroides intestinavium
ACCGCATATTCACGTAAAAATGGATTAAGTGATAATAAAATAAAGGCATTGCGTTATCATGCCTCGTCACATACATTAGTCATAGCCTATCGTAATGGAAACATTGATTTATTCAGCAACGAGGGTATTTATAATCTCCCCTATTTAAAGAACAATTCTTCCGTACAAAACAAAACCATCAACGATATCTATTTTTATCAAGATTACGCCTACTTATCGGCCGAAGTCGGAATATTGGTTGTAAATCTGAATAAAAAGGAAATCGCAGACACCTATAGAATTGGTTCGGTCCGTTCAGCCTGTATTTTAAACGGGCATCTGTATGCGTTGACCAGCGAAGGCATCAGACAAGGAAACCTAACGGATAATCTATTAGACCAAAGCAACTGGAGTAATCTTTCCCTCCAGACCACCGATTTTGAGATTAGCCAGATCTGTCGCATAGCAGATTTCAACAATCGTTTATGCTTAGCGGTTTCCAACTTGGGCGTTTATTATTTGGCAGATAATACATTGACAAGATTTTTGCATAACACTTCGCTAAGCAATATGAAAGTAGAGAATAACAAGCTCCTTTCTTTTTCGGCTTCTACACTTTACGTTGCGGACAATTTAAACGGATTCCAAACCATTGCAGGGTTAAGCAACCTGAGAGATGCCAGTTATCTGCAAACTGCTGATAATTATTGGTTGGCTTGTGGAGAAGACGGATTAAAGGGAATAAAGAAAAATACCGGTTCGTCTTACGAAATAATTACAGATCAACTGACTATCAATTCTCCCAAAAACAATTATGCCTGGGATCTGCAATTCAAAGGAGGAAAACTTTGGGTAACCGGCGGAGGGCGTAATACAGATCGCTACTGGAGACAAAATACAATTATGACTTATGACGAATCAGATCTATGGACAAATTATAATTATCGCATAGCCGAGAAACAAACAGGAAGATATTTCCAGGATGCCATGACATTGGATGTAGATCCGGACGATCCGGCCCATTCTTTTGTGGGGTATTATGGAGACGGCATACTCGAATTGCATAACGATACCGTATTAAATTGGTACCATTCCACCAATAGTCCGTTGGAAGCAGCTCTCTCGGGGAATGACCGGTATGTCCGCATCGGAGGAGTTACGTTGGATAAAGACAAGAATCTATGGATCACCAATTGTGTCTCATCTGCTCCCATCAAGGTTTTGACTGCAGAAGGAGAATGGTATTCTTATACGAATACGGCTATTGATAATGCCGAGATTATCGACAAAATATTGATTACACAAAATGGTTCCAAATTTATAAACTTGCTTCATTCTTCCCAGGCAGGTTTTTATGCATTTGATGATAACGGAACCATTACCGACCAGTCGGATGACGTATCAGCTTATTATGCCTCTGTTATGGATAGCCAAGGAAACACCCTGAATGCAAGTATGTTCTACTCGATCACAGAAGATAAAGACGGGAATATATGGGCCGGAACTAATATCGGTCCCCTTGTCTGCTATAATCCCGATAACATAGAATCCTTGCGATTCAATAGAATTGTTTTAGCGGATGAGTCTGACTACCTTTTAAATGGCGTGCGGGTCAATGCTATCGCAGTAGACGGGAGCAATCAGAAATGGATCGCAACAGAAGGTTCCGGTGTATTTCTGGTTAATGCAGAGGGTACTGAGGTTTTGGAAAACTTTACCACCGACAATTCTCCGCTTCCTACCAATACGGTCAATAGTATTGCCATCAATCCGGAAAACGGTAAGGTGTTCTTCGCCGTTGACGGATACGGCACGTTATCTTACCAAGGAGATGCGACAGAAGGCAAAGCTGACTATTCCGATATTCATGCTTATCCCAATCCGGTCCGTCCGGAACATGATGACAAAGTCATCATAACCGGCCTGATGAGCAATTCGAATGTAAAAATAACAGACATTGCCGGAAATATCGTTTATCAAACAAAATCTATTGGCGGACAAGTTACTTGGAATTGCCGAAATGCGAAAGGAAGCCGCGTGGCAACCGGCATCTATCTGGTATTAGCCGCCACCCAAGAAGGTGAAAGTGTTGTAACGAAGATTATGGTGATAAAATAGCCAATAGAATGGATTGAGCCTTTCCTTTGATTCAACGGGTTAAACGGTTTGATTCAAAGGAAAGGATACATCATTATTCATAATGCAACGCATCTGCCGGACTCATGCCGGAGGCTTTGCGTGCCGGATACCATACCGCTATCCCAATTGTTATTGCCAGCACGATCCAAGTAGCTAAGGATATGACGCAAAAACGACCAAAAGCCGAAGTGGTGGCATGATTGGATATTACTTCAGCAGACAACAAGTTCAAACAAATGAACAATGCCGGAATCATGCTCAACGTAAGCAATAATAACCCCTCTCCGATGAAAAAGTAAAGGATTCCATTGCGGGATGAGCCTACCGCCATTCGTACCCCGATCTCTTCACGCCGACGATTCACATGAAACCAAAATGTCCCGATCAAGGCAAGGAACACGTTAACCAACAAAAACACAATAACGGATGACATGACTTGCTGGCCGCTGGCGTTCGATGAACGATTCAGGAAATCTTGCCGGATGGTATCATAACTTTGGATATCCGACACCCAATAGTTGCCCGCCTTCAGTTGCTGACGCATCTCACTCAGGAACTTATCCGCAAAATCCTTGTCCGGGACATTCGCACGGGTCCGGAATATTACCTGCAAATTATGATAATCTTCTTCTGACGAGCCTTGCCGATCCATTTCTTCCAGAGTCAGCAATTGGAAGATATTATAAGCAGACCGATCATCATACTCATCATTCCGTATCGCTTCGGTTACAGCCGAAATAGTTTGAGGTACAGAATCATAGACAAAAAAGAGCTTCTCGCCCACCACATTCGTCCTTCCAAACAGTTCCTCGGCCAATGTCGCTGAAATCATAGTCCCCTCTTGTCGGAGGCGTTCGCTTAGCTCTTCCGGTCTCCCGCCATTTGCAGGAGTAATATGGAACACCCGGAAATACTCAGGAGAGACAGAAAGCAGACGGACACCCTGCCAAGTAAGTGTAGTATCTCTTTGGACACCATAAGTACGGTTGGAATAGGTATAAGGCAAAGAATAGCTGGCTATGGCCACGGACTCTACATCCGGATGCTGGCGAATACGCTCAATGATACGCCTGAAGTTCTGATAAGGTTCTTCACTCCCCGGTTCATAAGTAACAAAAGAGGGAGACTCAACCGGCTTCATAGAAACTACCGCCTCATAGACATGATCGGTTTCATAACCTACCGGCTTGTGATAAAGCTGATATTGGGCTGAAAAATAATCAATAGAGACCCACAATACAACAGATACGACCAACAGCTCCGCCAATACCCAAAGATTAGAACGAAATTCTGTTCGGATTATTTTTAATATATGTAGCAACATAACTTCCAATTTTACAATTACATATTCAACGCATTAACGGCATTCATCTTTACCGCCCGCCAGACCGGAATCAATGAAGAAAGCAGGTTCAGTACCAAACAGACCAGAAACGCATAGGTAAAGACTTGCCAATTGAGCAGCATACCCACCGAAAGGAAAAGATTGTCCGAGATTTCTCCATTCATCAATAACAGATTACGGAACAGATAAACCAATCCGTAAGAAAGTCCTAATCCCAACAAACCGCCCGGCAACATAAGCGCCAGGTTCTCTACAAAGATCTGTTCGAACAAGGTATGGCTGGGCGCACCGAAAGCCTTCCGGATACCGATCTCTTCCATACGCTCCTGCATCTGCGAGGCGTTCAGCCCGGAAATATTCAACGCGGGGACCAATAGAAAAAGTAACAAGAAAAGACCTACTACCCAATAAGTGCGATTCTGTTCTACTCCCATCAACGTAAACCCATTGGTATGGGCATCTCCGACTTCAACCCGCCCTTCTATCAGTGTCGCATTGTAGCGTTTTACCGCATCGTTCAATTCGACCTGCAGCTCAGACAAATCACCTGCATCTTTCAATAAAATACTAGCTTGTAGAAAGCCTACAGACGCATTCCTCTCATTTGAGGTGCCCATAGCTTTTACCTCATTATCCGCTGTATAAGGAAAATAAACCTCCGCATAACAATCCTTCATGGCAGAGCTTACATCCTCAACCACACCACAAACCGTATAAGTTACATCATTCATCAATACCTCCTGCCCCACTACATCGCTCTGACCGAACAATTCGTGCGCCAAGGAATTCGTGATGACCACCCGATGTATGCCTGCCTCGACCTCCTCTTCCGTAAAAGGTTTTCCTTCCCGG
>DWYO01000024.1 GCA_019118725.1 Candidatus Parabacteroides intestinavium
TTCTGATTCAATATATTGTTTTATCTGATTCAATCGGCCTTAAACTTCTGAGTGACTCAGGACCTCTGTCGGCGAAAAAGCAATGCTTCTGAGTCACTCAGAACCTGTGTCTGGCGAAAAAGCAATGCTTCTGAGTCACTCAGAACCTGTGTCTGGCGAAAAACTCTCCTTCTGAGTCGCTCGGAAGCTCAAAAAATGGCAAAAATCGGGCTTCTGAGTGACTCAGAAGCTCTGTCGGTGAAAAAACAATGCTTCTGAGTCACTCAGAAGGACAATTTTTGAAAATCAGGCTTTTTGAGTCACTCGGAAGCACTTCTTTTCGGCGGGCAGAGCTTCCGAGTCACTCAGTGGAATAGCTTATTTTTCTCCTTTGACGAACATTTGGTCGTAGTTAATCGTTACCCGCTTGAAGGCTTGCAGAAAGTCTGCACCCAACGAGCCTGCAGCCAGCCGGTTTTCCGCATCGTTGACGACCTCCACTTGGCGAAGCGTGAAAGGCGTCGCACCTAATTGGAAGGTGATTTCCGGCAATACATAGCCCGTGAAGGATTCGATGCCTCCGAATCCGCCTCTTTTCAACGGGCGCTCTTGGGCATCCTGCGGAATCGCCTCCGGGAAACGCTCTTTGAACCATGCGCCGAGGTCGCTTTTTACATTGCCACTGTCCATGGTGATATCGATGGGCTGCTGCTGGTAAAAGATGCGTATTTTGGGGGTGTTGGAAGATAGATACATATTCGGTTCTGCCTCGCTTGGCTGCTCAGGGAAGATAAAACAATCGTGCTCGAAGTCGAGGATGATTTCTTTGGCATCGCGGATGAAGTGATACCCCAATACGCCATCGAACGAAAAGATGGAATCCGTCTCTGCATTGGGCGGAGCGATAAGAAATACAGGGTGATGATATACCATGTCTCCGACGCAGAGCGAATCCGCCACGCCCAATTTCACATAGCCGATTTGCGTGCCGGAAACCGGAATGGAGTCGGACAGTATCTCCAGTCCTGCTTCTTTCGCATACGCTTCGGACACGAAGTTACCGAAAGAGCATCCCGTGTCGAAGATAAAATCTTTCGTGATGCCGTTGACCTGTACCGGAATCATCAGATGATGCCCGCGCCCGACCGAGTCGATGCGCATCGGAACCTGCTGTGTAGCGGTGGGGCGGGAGAGGAAGGGGGCAGGAGAGTGGGTGAGTGCTTTTCCTATCCGTTCCATGAAAACGAAGCTATACAGTTGCTCGAACGGGACTTGTTGCTCTAGAGCCGCGACTAACGTTCCACCCAGTTCGCCTCCTGCGGCGTATTGTCCCAGATTCAGGAAATTCATCGCCCGCAATGCAGACATGCCGATTTGTGTTTGTGCGTCAAGCTCCTGCTGATGGTGGGTAAATAGGTCTGCCATCGCCGCCTCCGCTTTGTCCGGCTGATTGAAGTTGACGTATAAATTGGCTTCAGCGAGCCGCGCCAACATAGGAACTTGCAAGGAATCCTTCATCTGTGGATAGCGGTCGTTCAAACGAAGCATATCCCCGCTATTCAACATTTCCGCCAATTCCAAGTCGGCAGCAGATTGTGCATTTGCATTCCCTATGAATAATAAGACGATGCATGTTAGGATAAATGTTCTCATTTCTTTTACTGTTTATGGTTGTTTTATTCTTCTGTTGCAAAGGAACAGCCTTTTCTCTGGGGAGTAGGTTATCGCGTTGTTATCGAATTGTTATATGATTGTTATCGTGGGGCGGATTGTTAAGAAATAGTTATGAAATTTTGCTTTCCCGATTTCTTTCTTACTTTTGCACACAAAATACGCAGGTATGACAGGAAAATACATCAAGATACTGACTGCTTTGGGATTGGTGGCGATTGTGGCTATCCAGAGCTTGTGGCTGATGAATACTTATCGGCTAATAGAGGTGCAGGTCGAGCAGGCAAGCAACCGGCTGTTTCCAAATGTGGTGATTAAGGAGGCCATCGAACGATTGAGGGTATTCAAGGATAAGAATGAGGATGTGGACGTGGAAGCTGTACAGGTATTTAATTGGGAAGAATCGTCCAATAACGAGGCAATGCTGGATTTCATCACAACGACGTTAAATCATTATGCCGATTCAGCCTATCATTCGTCCGTCTCTTTGCCTTTGCTCGATTCGCTCTTTACGGAGGCTTTGGAGAAGGAGAACTATCATGCGGAGCTGGTATGCCAGGTCGTCGATTCGTTAGGGAATATCCTACAGGAAGAAGTTCCCGCACAAACCCAACCTTCTTTTCATACTATTCAGACGAAGCCGGTCTTTATCAATAACGAACACACACAGGCGGTGCAGGCTGTGATTGTGAATCCCTATTGGATAGCATTCCAGAAGATGGGCATGATGCTGGTAGCCACGGTGCTGCTGATTCTCTTTGTGGCGGGTTGTATAGTATATCAGGTGAAGATTATCATTCGGCAAAACAAGATTGCCCGCTTGCGGCAGGACTTTACCTATGCGATGATTCATGATATGAAGACGCCGATTAGCACGATTTCGATGGCAGGGCATACGTTGGAAAGCGGCATCTTGGACGATAAGCCTGCGCTACGGAAGCAATATTTCGCTATCTTGAATGAAGAAAGCGCACATCTCCTTTCGCTTTCGGAGAAAATATTGACCATCGCCAAGTTGGAGCAATCGCGCTTGAAGCTGGTGATGGGCGAGGTGGATTTGCCGAAGCTATTCGACGAGCTGGTCAAGAAATTCGAGGTGAAGGCGGAGAAACCAGTGCAATTCGAAGTGGATTGTCCTGCTTCTTTGCCTCTTTTCTTGGCAGACGAGGAATACTTGAAGGAGGCCATCTGCAATCTGATAGACAACTCCCTGAAGTATTCCCATGAGGCGGTGCGCATCCGTCTCTCGGCAGAGCCAGGGAAAGACGTTATTTATATAAAGGTCTGGGACAACGGCTGGGGCATTCCGCTCAAGCAGCAGAAACGCATCTTCGAGAAGTTCGAGCGCGGCGGACTGGAATATAAGAAGGATAAGAAAGTCTCCGGCTTCGGCTTGGGATTGAATTATGTATATCGGGTAATCACGGCAATGAACGGGAAAGTAGAACTCAATAGCGTAGAAGGGGCATACAGCGAGTTCACGATTTCATTACCCTTAACGGAGGAGAAGGTATGACACGCGTATTGTTAGTAGAAGATGATAAGAACCTCTGTTTCATTTTGAAGAGCAGCTTGGAACAGATGATTGGCGGTTACGAGGTAGAAGCAGCCTCGAACGGCAAAGAAGGTTTGGAGAAATTGGCTGCGGGGAAATTCGATGTGATTGTGTCGGACGTTGAGATGCCCGTGATGGATGGCATGACGATGGTACGCCATATCCGGGAGCATCATCCGGGCGTGGCGATTATTTTTATCACGGGACTGACTACAGCACGCGACGTGATTAACGGCTATCAGTCCGGCGCAGACTTCTACATCAAGAAACCCTTCCTGCCCGAAGAACTTGATGCTCATATCCAAGCCGTACTCAAAGTGAAGCAATCCGTCCTGATGCCCGAAACGGAGGAAAAAGACGCTTATCCGATAGGTAACTATACTTTTATTCCCTCCCAACACCTGCTTCTCTATGGCGAAGAACGCCAATCGCTTACTTCGAAAGAGGCAAAAGTACTCGAAATGCTTTGCCGGGAGATGGGGCAAATTGTTAGCCGAGAAGAAATCTTGACCGCTATTTGGCAAACGGCCGATTTTTATTCTTCCCGCTCGCTGGATGTCTTTATCACCAAGCTCCGCAAATACTTGGCGAAAGATCCTGCAGTCTTTGTTAAAGTGCAAAAAGGGGTAGGAATTGGACTGGAGTTTTCCGGGAAAGAAAAGTTGGATATTTTGTAGGGGCGACTAAAAAGCTTTTTGGAATTTTCTTTATTGGCCACATATAAAAAAGACGGGTTATTTACTAAGGGATATCATATTTATCTTTAATTTTGCCCCGATTTTTAATTATGTGATCCGAACATGAATCTTGCAGATCTCTATGAATTATTTGTGCATCACCGCACGATAACAACCGATAGTCGGAATTGCCCGGTCGGTTCGTTGTTCTTTGCCTTGAAAGGCGAGCATTTCGATGGAAATCAGTATGCGGAAGCGGCGCTGGCTAAGGGGGCAGCTTACGCTATTATCGATAATCCGGAGTACCAGCGTAACGAACGGACCATCTTGGTCGAGGATTCGTTAAAGGCTCTTCAGCAATTGGCACACCGTCATCGCAAAGCATTGGGAACACCGGTTATTGGTATTACGGGCACCAATGGGAAAACAACCACCAAGGAATTGCTTGCCGCGGTTCTTGCAACTAAATATAATGTATTAGCAACCGAGGGAAACTTGAATAATCAGATTGGTGTACCTCTCACGTTGCTCCGGCTTACCATCGATCATGAGATGGCGGTTATCGAAATGGGGGCAAGTCACCCGGGGGATATCAAAGAACTGGTTGAGATTGCTTCGCCTAACTACGGACTGATCACCAATGTAGGTCGAGCACACTTGGAGGGATTCGGTTCTTTCGAGAATGTCTTGAAAACCAAAGGAGAACTGTTTGATTATCTGCGTCATACACATGGAAAAATCTTTATTCAGAAAGAAAATCAAGATTTACAATCGATAGCCAAAGGACTGGAGCAAATCACTTACGGGCAGATTGAGGGAGATTTTGCCGTAGGTCATGTGGTGAGTTGCGATCCGTTCCTGACCTTTGACTGGAAGCAACAGGGCAAGATTCATACCGTTGAGACGCATCTTATCGGAAGCTATAATATAAATAATGTATTAGCGGCCGTAGCCGTAGGGCGGTATTTCAAGATACCTGCCGAACGGATCAGCCGAGCTATTGCGGCTTATGAACCGACTAATAACCGCTCTCAATGGAAGGATACCGGGAGGAACCGTCTGATTATCGATGCCTATAATGCCAATCCCAGTAGTATGAAGGCGGCTTTGGAGAATTTCGCCCAATTGCATGATGCACCGAAAGCCGTTATTTTGGGCGATATGCGTGAGTTAGGCGAGACCAGCGATGCGTTGCATCAGGAGATCATCGACCAGCTTCGAGGATATGGTTTCGATAAAGTATTGCTTTGTGGCGAACATTTTAGTAAAGTAGGAGGTATGTATGAAACATTCCCTTCAACTGATGCGCTCATGAGCCATTTAAAGCAATATCCGTTAGAGGGATATTGTCTTCTCTTGAAAGGTTCACATAGTCTTGCTTTGGAAAAATTGATAGGTGTCTTATGAAAAAAGACGGTGTCCTGATCATTTTCTTCTTTTACCTCATGTTTTTTTGTAATGCGAGTAATTCTTCCAAGATAGTACGGCTATTTGATAAGCGAGGTATCTTATGTTGTCCGCCTAATTTACCTTTACGTTGCAACCAATCGTAGAAGAGACCTTCGCGGGCTACGATGACCTCCAAAGGTTGGAGGGATATTTCCTTGTAGCGCTTGGCTTCATAATCCGAATTTACATGCTTCAGCGCTTCGTCCAGTTGGTATGCGAAATCAGGAACCGAGGCAGGCATCTTCTCAAATTCAATCAGCCATTGATGCCTTCCCTTGGCTTTATCTAAGATAAAGAGTGGGGCGGCGGTATATTCTTTTACTACGGCACCGGTCTTTTGGCATGCGATACGGATGGCCCGGTCGGCATTATTCACCATCAATTCCTCGCCAAAGGCATTGATAAAGTGTTTTGTCCGGCCGGAAATGACGAATTTATAAGGGTGTAAGGAGGTGAAGCACACCGTGTCTCCAATTAGGTAACGCCACAGACCTCCGGAGGTGGTTATCACTAAAGCATAGTTCTTTCCCAATTCAACCTCTTCCAACGGATAGACATGCGGATTGTCTGAGTCTAATTCGTTTACCGGGACAAACTCATAAAAAATATCATAGTCCAGCATCAACAAAAGAGAATGATCGTTCGGGTCGTTCTGAATACCGAAAAAGCCCTCTGAAGCATTATACGTTTCCATATAATGCATTTTGTCTGAAGGTATCAGCTCTTTGTATTGTTCCCGATAAGGCTCGAAACTGATTCCTCCATGAAAAAACACCTCCAGATTAGGCCATATCTCCGTCAGGTATTGCTTCCCGGTTTTTCGCAAGATGGCTTTCAAGAGAACCAGCATCCACGAGGGAACTCCGGAAAGGTTCCCTACATCTTCCCGGTGGGTCTGTTCGACAATCGCTTTGATTTTGCTTTCCCATTCATCCATCAGGATGGTTCCCTTTTTCGGCACGCGGATCAGGTTCACCAGCGGATTCAGGTTCTGGAGCAATACCGCCGATAAATCTCCGCAATGCGCCTGTCCGTTTAAAGGGGATGGGCTATGGCTTCCGCCCAATATTAATCCTTTATGGCGAAAGAAATGGCTATCCGGATTGTTTCTCAAATAGAGAGACACCGTGTCAAAGCCTCCTTGGTAATGGCAATGCTTCAGGATATCGGGAGTTACCGGGAGAAATTTGCTCTTGTCGCTTGTAGTTCCGCTGCTTTTGGCGAACCACAGGCACTTGCCGGGCCACAGTACGTCTCGTTCTCCATGAATCATGCGCTTTACCTCCTCCTTGATCTGGTCGTAGGTCTGAATAGGAAATCGTTTTTTAAAGTCAGCGTAGCGTGTAATATCCCGGAATCCTTGTTCCTTGCCCCATGACGTATGCATGGCTTTCCGGACCAAACGCATCAATTGGTGGTTTTGAATTGTCCCGGCCTCTTCCGCATAGCGGTCTATTTGCTTGTGCCTGAGACGAAAATAGTGATATATTGTATGTGTCAGAATATCCATATCCCTTTTTTATTGTGAAGCAAAGATAATTATTCTCTTTTTATTTATACCTTTGTGAAGTTGGATTTTTAAAGATAGAAATAATTAAATAAAAATATAATGAAAATTGGTATTCTCTCTTCAGGGGGCGATTGCCCGGGAATAAACGCTACGATACGTGGTGTGGGAAAAACGGCCATAACCCAATATGGGATGGAAGTAGTCGGGATTCATGGAGGATTTTCCGGACTATTGAATAGAGATGTGGAGCCTTTGGACGAGCATAGCTTGTCCGGAATACTGAACTTAGGTGGAACTATCTTGGGAACTTCGCGTGAAAAGGGGTTTCGCGAGATGTTGACCTCGCCAGACCAAGAGCAATCCCTGCTTATCACGCAAGCCTACGAGGAACTGGGGCTGGATTGTCTGGTCTGCATCGGAGGCAATGGCACACAAAAGACAACGAATCTGCTGGCTCAGCATGGCCTGCACGTGATTGGTCTGCCTAAGACTATTGATAATGATATTTGGGGTACGGAGATCACCTTCGGGTTTGATACAGCGGTTAATATCGCGACCGAAGCCATCGATCGGTTGCACTCTACGGCAAGCTCCCACAAACGGGTGATGCTGGTTGAAGTGATGGGGCACCGTGCCGGCTGGATTGCTCTGTACGCTGGTATGGCGGGAGGTGCCGATGTCATCCTCTTACCTGAATTGGGATTCGATATCCAAAAGATAAACGAGGCTATTTGTCATCGGGCACAAAAGGGAAAACCGCACTCTATCGTAGTGGTGGCTGAGGGACTTAAAATGCCGGATAAGAAGAAGGCTACCGACTTTCTGACGCATGAGATTGAGGCGGCTACCGGTATAGAGACTCGTAAAACCGTGTTGGGATATATCCAACGAGGCGGAAATCCGTCTCCTTTCGACCGGATTTTGGCGACTCGATTGGGCGGTTATGCTACGGAGCTGATTGCGAAGGGGCAGTTCGGGTGTATGGTGTGTGTCAAAGATAATCGCATAGACTCGATACCGTTAAGTGAAGTGGCCGGTAAGCTTAAGCTGGTTACGCCGGAGCATGATTTGGTTGTCCAAGGGAAAAGAATGGGGATCTCATTTGGCGTATAACTTGCAGAATAATGTTTGAAGGATATATTGGAATTCGCCTTTCGAGCGGGCAATTGGTTGAGGATGTATTGTTCACGGTGCTTTGTATATTATTCTTTCTCTTTGCCTTGTACGCCCGTTTGCATGTAAAATCATTCTTGAAGATGTTCCGTTGTGTCGGTACGTTGGGCAAGACCGGTGCGAATACGGAGATGTCTACCTATTATAATAAGGCTTTCAATGGTTTCATGACTTTCCAGGCACTATTGCTATGTGGAATAGCTCTCTTTTTAGGAGCCAACCACGAAGGATTGTTGCATAATTTGAACGAAACGAAACTGGCTATTTCCATTATATCCTCTTTCCTGTTGATATTCATATACTATCTGCTCCGGCGGATGGTTTATTCGTTGTTGATTTTCACTTTTGCGGATGAGGCGTATTACAAGCAATGGAAACTGAATTATAATGCCATCATCGGTATCTGGGGAATTACCCTTTATCTTCCTGTGATAGGACAAACATTTGTTGGAAAT
>DWYO01000226.1 GCA_019118725.1 Candidatus Parabacteroides intestinavium
CCATTTTTCCAGCTCCTTCTGTAACGATTCGATTTCCTCACCTTGATTCCTAATAGTTGTCAGCAATGAGTTCAACTCTTCGTTCTCAATCGTTTCCGGATATTGCGCATTTACTCTTTCAATAAAGTCAGACAAGACATTCATGTAATTATTGAAAGCATCATACGGATTATCATACGGGCTGAAACCACCCTTTCCCATGTGTTTAGTGCTCATGTAATAAAAATGGTCGCTGCTCTGCAAATAATACCAGTCCTGACGAATGCGGCGCAAATCGCACAAACGTACCCTTTCACCTATATCACAAATCTTACGGAATGCCTCTTGTTGCAATACATTTCCCAACCAAGAACTGCAATCACGTTCCTCATCGACCCATGAAATCGGATAAGCCACCGAAATATTATCTACCGGCTTCAACAAAGCAAATACGTCAGACGGTGTTGAGAAGCTGATTCCCTTTTCCGCTGCAAAACGAGGCAATGCCTTGAAGAACTCGAAAATTCCCGTTTCAGCCGGATGCAACGAACCCAGTACTTCATAATTCATAAACAGATTGATCACCTGTTCGGATTCCGGGGTATTGGCAATCCAATTGATGAACTTATCAGCCGTCAACGGATACTCGTTCCAGCTATAATCGCTGAACCGGTCTGATAAATCCTCGCTGAACCGGTCATTCTTCAACAACAAGTGCAACTTCGGTTGAACGGACGAGCAGTACATATAATTCGGGCTCTTCCATCCCAACACATGTTTAGCACCTTCCGTCAACATGCCCTTATATCCCATCTCATAAACTACTTCTGAAATGTCATCAGAGTAAATCAATTCTGTATTGCGGAACACTTTCGGCTTCACACCGAACAGTGTCATCAACTTATCCTCCTGCTTCTTGATCTGGTGCTTGAACTCATCCATATCGCCCAAAGAAGAAAGCGAATGTGCATAGGTCTCGGACAAGAATTCCACATTTCCGGTTGCAGCCAATTCCTTAAAGCTATCAATAACTTCAGGCGTATAAATCTCCATCTGTTCCAAAGCGACTCCGGAAATAGAGAATGCTACCTTAAATTTATTGCCACTCGCCTTGATCATCTCCAGAATCGTGTGATTTGCCGGCAAGTAGCATTTCTCGGCAATTCGGCGGATAATTTCCTCGTTTTGGAAATCATCATAATAGTAATGGTCATTTCCTATATCAAAGAAACGATATCTTTTCAGACGGAATGGCTGGTGAATCTGGAAATAAAAGCATATAGTTTTCATAATGTTTTCTGTTTTTTAAAGTTTTTCGATTCGATTGTTATTACTTGTTACCTGTTACCATATCATATATGCGACGGACTTTCTGACCGGCGTATTCCCATTTAATCTCGTCCACCTCACGCTTTCCTTCCACTTTCAGGAACTCATGCATAGCCGGATAGGTAATGATGGAATACATGGCATCGGCCAAAGCCTCGATATCCCAATAGTCCACCTTCATCGCATAATTCAATATTTCAGCACAACCCGATTGTTTGGATATAATCGACGGAACACCACATTGCATGGCCTCCAGCGGTGAAATACCAAATGGCTCCGATACAGAAGGCATCACATACACATCACTCGCTTTCAGTACTTCATAAACCTGTTTCCCACGCATAAACCCGGTAAAATGGAAACGATCTGAGATATTGCGTGAAGCCGCCAGACGAATCATCTGATCCATCATATCTCCGCTTCCTGCCATAATAAAACGGGCATGAGGCGCTCTTTTCAATACCTTAGCAGCAGCTTCCACGAAATACTCCGGGCCTTTCTGCATCGTAATACGTCCCAAAAAAGTAATAATCTTGTCTTTTACCCCCTTCTTGTCCGGTATAGCCAGAATATCCGGGCTCAAAGGCTCTACGGCATTATGTACCGTTGTCACTTTAGCCGGGTCCTGATGGTATTTTTCTATTACCGTCTGACGGGTCAGATTACTTACCGTAATGATGTGATCGGCATGGTCCATGCCATTCTTCTCAATGCTATACACATCCGGATTCACATTTCCACGGCTACGGTCATAATCCGTAGCATGCACATGGATTACCAAAGGCTTTCCCGTTACCTGCTTAGCGTGAATACCGGCAGGATAAGTCAGCCAATCGTGTGCATGAATCACATCACATGGGATAGTACGCGCAATCACACCAGCTACAATCGAATAGTTATTAATCTCTTCCAGTAAGTTATCCGGATAACGTCCGGAAAATTCCAGGCAACCCAAATCATTCACATGCCGGTAAGAGAAGTCAGCGTATATGTTATTTCTAAAATCGAAATACAACTGAGGATCCATGAATTTACCCAAGCGCTCCTTGACGTAATCCATATTTACATCGCGCCATACGATAGGCACATTATTTACTCCTATAATTTTCAGGAAGCTTTGGTCTTCATCACCCCAAGGTTTAGGAATGCAGAAAGTGATATCCATATCCGACTGCAACGCCATACCTTTGGTCAGACCATAACTTGCAGTACCCAAGCCTCCCAGAATATGAGGGGGAAATTCCCACCCGAACATTAATGCTTTCATATAGTATTATTCGTTTTTTATTCGGCGTTATACTTCTTCAACGTATCTAATATTCTTAGGATAGCAGCCACATTCATGGCAAAAGAGATAGCTCCACGACCTGTAAACGGTGGATTCCCGTCATAAGTCTCTGATATGGTTCCGATACAATGATTCGTCATTTCATCCTCCATACCGATCAACATACGCTCGGCAAATGCCACACCCGATTTACCAAATACACGAAGATAAGCCTCCAGATAAGCCCCCATCAGCCACGGCCAGGCTGTACCCTGATGATAAGCCAGATCTCTTTCGCGTTGCGGTCCTGTACAATAAGGACGATAGCCTTCACTCTTCGGACTCAAAGAACGGATGCCTCTCGGAGTAAGCAGTTCTTTCGTCACGATATCCAATACTGAGCGTTTCTGCATACGGGTCAAAGGCGAATAAGGCAAAGATACGGCAAATATCATATTCGGACGAACACTCCAATCCACGAAGGATCCATTCACATAATCGAACAGATAATTATAACCGTTCATAAAGGTATTCGGGAAAGAAACATCTATCGATTTAATCAGACTATCTACCCGTTCGTTTGTAACATCGCCATTCAACTCCCGACAGAAACAAAGGGCATTATACCATAATGCATTAAATTCAACGATATATCCCGAACGGGGTACAACCGGATGCCCGTCAACGGTAGAGTTCATCCATGTAATGGCTTTATCCCGTCCGCCATCCGCAAATACCAATCCGCTATCCATCACCTTCAGACCCGGATGATGCTGGTCCATGATATAGGTAACAATTTCATTGACAATATCTGCATACAGGGCCTTAGCCTTGTCCAGACCTTCTTCTTTAGCATATTTCTGAATAGCCCAGATAGCCCAAAGCATGACATCCGGATGTTCCAACTCCTGTATCACAGGATCTTTGGCTTCGCTCTTCATATAGGCCCTCAACGCCGGAATGGCCGTTGCCATAATCTTCTCGAAACGTACCGGATCGCCGATGGACAATGTACATCCCGGAGTAGAGATGAACAGGTCGCGCGCTCTTACCTTGAACCAAGGATAGCCGGCCAGCAAATAAGCGTCCTGTTCTTTCGGACGGAAGTAGAATTGCTGGGCAGAGTTTTTCAAACAATTATAGAAGCTGGTACGCGGTGTGCGAGATGCTATTTCTGCAGCATACAAAGACTTCAAGCGTGTTGTAGCCACCTGACTATCTCCGGCACTGAAGATAATCGTTTCTCCTTTCTTGACCGGTACTTCAAAATAACCCGGAACAAACAGGTCCTCTTTATAAGGATACCCCCTCTCCTGCTCTTTTGAATACTCTATGCCATAATACCATTTCGGATCAAAGACAAAGTTCACTTTCTTGCTGAACTGCATGAATAATTCCGGATAACCAGCATACAGACACATCTTGACGCCGTTCGGCACCAGGGTATAGTTCTGATTCAGGTTTCCGTTCGCATAAGTCAGTTCCTTCACGCTCCGGAACGCCAAGAAAGGACGGAAACGTAAAGTCGTTTCAGAATGAGCATCTTCCAATGTATATTTAATCATAATCCGATTTTCATACATTGAAAAGACTTTCTCTTTTGAGAAAATAACTCCGCCCACACGATAAACCGTACGAGGTACCGTATCACAAGTATATTCACGGATATACTTATGACCTTTCGGGCTAAAATTATTTTCACCATACTTGTGTAAACCCAGATTAAATTCTGCGCCGTGCTGAATGACCGTTTCATCCAAAGAAGAAAGAAGCACATGATTATCATCATCCAGTGCAGGTACAGGCATAACTAATAATCCATGGTATTTACGAGTATTACAATCTACGACAGTACTGCTATGATAAGCGCCCAGACGGTTAGTTCTCAAAACTTCTCGAGTAAGAGACTCTTCCAAGTTTATCATTACTGTCTTATCAAACTTAAGATAACTCATAAGGTATATAGTTTTTAAATTATTGTTCGTGTTTTTCTGTTTGATTTATTATCACGACCAAAAGTAAAGTTTAATATTTAAAAAAACAAATTTATCCCCGATTTATTTTTGAGTGTTTTTCAAAACTATATATATTTCATTATTTATCAGATATTTAAGCTAATAATGTTTCACAAATATGTTATGCAACATATCCTATCTGGGGGTGTTATTCGAAATCCGGAAACGCGTTATTGAATCAGCTCTCCCTGCGCATCAAAACGAAGTTCCGTACCATCGGCCAACCGATAGATTATGACACCGCCTTGTGTCCTTACCCACTCAAACTTCAAATCCTCCGGATAATGGCTTCGGATATAACGATGGATTTTCTCATTAGTCGACCAACTTGTTTCTAATCTCCGAATCTCTCCTTCCGTATACGTATAGCTTATTCCTGACGCGTCACGCAACAGATACCCTTCCGATGGATTTTCAGGAAGAGGTGCCACCCGCTCAATGGTAACCTGATAGTGATTTTCTACCTCCTGAATGATTGCCTCCGAGATAATCGGCTCTTTCAATAAGGAGAACGAAAAGCCATGCCCATCGACATATAGCCACTCCCCAGCTTCGTTCATGGCGAAATCGAATCCATTAGGCAAAGCTACTACCCAAATGCGCAGATCCACATCGAATATAGTCCGCTTAAAATTGTTCGGAAGATTAAAATAAGTCTGAATAAAGGCCTTTAATTCCTTATCCGGCCATTGTATTGGACGATTCGGATTATCTATGCTGATTACATATACCTTATTTTCAGTTGTTTCAAAATAATATTGAATAGTTTCGTCCTCCACCTTCTTCTCCATACGGACAATATTCCATTCCGGACAATATCCGCGTATATCGTCTGCTACCTTTTCAGGCAAGGTATCAAGCAGTTCCTTAGGCAAAGAGCTTCCCAAATTATTTTCCACCACTTTCCAGCTATAACTCCGATCAAAGGTAAGAACGTACCCCTCATCCAACCAGACTTTATAACTAAAATCCGGATTTTCCATACGCTCAGTCGGAATCAAAACGTTCAAGAGTTTGATGTCCGGAAAATAAACGCCCAAGAATGGCGATATCGGATCAGGCAATATATCGGAAACATCTTCATATCCTTCACCACCAGTCAGTTCATATCCTAAGCACTCCTGTGTATCAGCATCAACCCCCAGGAAATTTCCGCTTTCCTTCATTCCCAAGGCTATACCATATTCTGTTTTCCGAAACGCGCAAACCTGGTCTGCGAAATCAGACTCCACATACCCGAATGCATCCGAATACTTCTCGCGTAAAACTATCGGAAACATCTGCTCCGGACATTTCATTGACAACAATTCACCACATGTATCTAACGCTATATATGCATCCTGATTATACCTTATATAATAATATACCTTTCCGCTTCCATTATCCATCAACTCTTCAACAGAAATAGGTGTTTCATCCGGGAAATAAAGGCTCAAATTTTGCTCCACCGCATCCGGAAGGCTTGCCATCGGCACATAAACCTCTTCTGAATATTCCTCCTCCGTACAAGCAATAAAAC
>DWYO01000227.1 GCA_019118725.1 Candidatus Parabacteroides intestinavium
ACAAAGATACCAGACAAAGAATATATTGTCTATTCCGACCGTGACCTGCGCTTCACTTGGAAGGAGTTTAACTATCGGGTGGATTGTATGGCCAAAGGGCTGATGGCAATCGGGGTGAAGCACGGAACCCATGTAGGCATTTGGGCAACAAACGTACCAGACTGGCTGACTTTCCTGTATGCTTGTGCCAAGATAGGAGCTGTAGCGGTTACGATAAACACCAACTACAAACAAAGCGAATTGGAATATCTGGTAGGGAATGCCGATATCCATACTCTATGCATTACTGATGGGGTGTTTGACGGCAGTTATATAGATATGGTATATACCATGATTCCGGAACTGCGAGAATCTCAACGCGGCTATCTGAAAAGTACTCGTTTCCCGATGTTGAAAAATGTGGTTTATATCGGACAGGAGAAGTTCCGCGGTATGTATAATACCCCTGAATTATTGCTGTTAGGACAAAATATCAGCGATGAAACGCTGGAGGAAGCCAAGGCTAAAGTAACTCCGCAAGATGTGGTGAATATGCAATACACCTCCGGGACAACCGGATTTCCCAAAGGAGTCATGCTGACCCACCATAACATCACCAATAACGGTTATTTTACAGGAGAAGGTATGGCTTATACCCCGGAAGACAAACTTTGCTGTTGTGTCCCACTCTTCCATTGTTTCGGTGTCGTACTGGCTACAATGGCAGTCCTGACTCATGGTTGCACGCAAGTCATGGTCGAAAAATTCGATCCGCTAGTGGTTCTTGCTTCTGTACATAAGGAACGTTGTACAGCGCTTTATGGCGTACCGACTATGTTTATTGCAGAGCTTAATCATCCTATGTTCTCCATGTTCGATTTAACTTCTCTCCGCACCGGAATCATGGCAGGTTCTTTATGCCCTATTGAACTGATGCGTGCCGTAACCGAAAAAATGCATATTACTCACATTACCAGTGTATATGGATTGACGGAAAGTTCGCCCGGTATGACGCATACAGTCCTGGATGATCCGTTTGAAGAACGCTGCACGACCGTTGGAAAGGAATATCCATTTACGGAAGTTAAGGTCTTGAATCCGGAAACCGGCGAAGAATGTGCCGTAGGAGAACAAGGGGAAATGTGCTGCCGGGGGTATCTGGTGATGAAAGGTTACTACAACAACCCCAAAGCTACTGCTGAAGTTATAGATAAAAACGGATTCTTGCACAGCGGTGACTTGGGCATAAAAGACGAAAAGGGGTATTACCGCATTACCGGCCGTATCAAGGATATGATTATCCGAGGCGGGGAAAATATCTATCCACGTGAATTGGAAGAGTTCCTTTATCATCTGCCCGGTGTGAAAGACGTGCAGGTAGCTGCCGTACCGTCTAAAAAATATGGTGAAGAAGTGGGAGCATTTATCATCTTACAGGAAGGGGTAACCATGACTGAGGAAGAAGTTAAAGATTTCTGCCGAGGGAAAATTGCTCGACACAAGATCCCGAAATATATCTTTTTCGTTGATGCGTTCCCTATGACCGGAAGCGGAAAGATTCAGAAATTCAAACTGAAAGATCTAAGTCTGCAACTATTGGCAGAACAAGGTATCATCCCAGTTTAATTTTTTGCTTTTGAGTTTATTGGTTTATAAGTTCTATCATTTCTACCTGAAAAACTTACAAACTAATAAACTCAAAAACTCATAAACCTACAAGCTTAATTGCGGTTCTGGCGTTTGCGTTCTGTCTCATCCAAGATGATTTTACGCATACGCATATAATGCGGAGTAATCTCTACATACTCATCACTCTTGATATACTCCAAGGCATCTTCCAAACTGAAAATGGTAGGAGGAGCTAAGGAGACTTTCTCATCCGAACCTGAAGCACGCATATTTGTCAATTTTTTCGACTTCGTTACGTTTACCACCAGGTCATTTTCTTTCGTATGTTCACCTACCACCTGACCTGCATACACCTCATCTCCCGGGGCGATAAAGAAGCGTCCACGTGATTGCAGGTTGTTCAAGGCATACGCATAAGCCGTTCCGGTCTCCATGGCGATAATCGAGCCATTTGTACGACGCTCGATATCCCCTTTCCACGGTTGATACTCCAAGAAGCGGTGAGCAATAATGGCTTCTCCTGCAGAAGCGGTCAAAGCAGCATTATTCAATCCGATGATTCCGCGAGAAGGAATGACAAACTCCAAATGCATCCGTCCGTTCTTACTTTCCATCATCGTCATTTCACCCTTACGTTTCGTCACCATATCGATGATTCGGCTTGAACATTCTTCCGGAAGATTGATGGTTAACTGCTCTACCGGCTCACATTTCACCCCGTCTATCTCCTTGATGATGACCTGCGGTTGTCCGACTTGCAATTCATAACCTTCACGGCGCATAGTTTCTATCAACACCGACAAATGCAGTACGCCACGTCCGTAAACCAACCACGAATCGGCCGAGTCAGTCGTTTTCACACGCAAAGCCAAGTTCTTATCCAATTCCTTCTGCAAGCGTTCATAAATATGACGAGAGGTAACGAACTTGCCATCCTTTCCGAAGAACGGAGAATTGTTGATAGTAAACAACATAGACATGGTCGGCTCATCGATGGCAATCGTAGGCAAAGCCTCCGGCTCTAAGGCATCGGCAATGGTCTCTCCAATTTCAAAACCTTCGATACCAACTACCGCACAAATATCCCCCGATTTAACCGACTGCACTTTCGTACGTCCCAATCCTTCGAATACATCTATTTCCTTAATCTTGGATTTAACCTGCGAACCATCGCGCTTACACAATACGATATCCTGGCCTTCACGCAATTCACCGCGATGGACACGCCCTACCGCGATACGCCCCACATATTTGGAATAATCCAACGAAGTGATCAACATCTGAGCCGGTCCTTCCAAGGTCTGCGGTTCCGGGATATACTTGATGATAGCATCCAGCAAAGCCGTAATATCGGTAGTCGGCTTTTCCCAATCCTCCGACATCCATCCCTGCTTGGCCGAACCGTAAATAGTCGGAAAGTCCAACTGCTCTTCCGTCGCATCAAGGCTAAACATCAAATCGAACACCATCTCCTGCACTTCCGACGGGCGACAATTCGGTTTGTCTACCTTATTGATGACCACAATCGGCTTCAGTCCGATTTGGATAGCTTTCTGAAGAACGAAGCGCGTCTGAGGCATCGGTCCTTCAAACGCATCAACCAGTAGCAGACATCCGTCCGCCATGTTCAACACGCGCTCTACCTCTCCACCGAAATCAGCGTGCCCCGGTGTATCAATAATGTTGATTTTATACCCTTTGTAATTAATAGATACATTTTTTGCCAGAATGGTAATACCTCTCTCACGTTCCAAATCATTGTTGTCAAGGAACTGGTCTGGCTCAGTTTGACCTTCACGGAAAAGTTTTCCGGCTAATAACATCTTGTCCACAAGCGTCGTTTTGCCGTGGTCTACGTGCGCGATAATCGCGATGTTTCTTATCTTTTGCATTGACTACCAATTTTTCGGGCGCAAAATTACTAAATAATTGAGAAAGAACAATCAGGTAACAAGTTAAATAATTATGACGAAATAACAAACTTTACCTCCTTAAACTCATACCGACGAACGGTATTATCTTTCAGCCGGAGATGCAGATATCCCGAAGGTTCTATTTCTTCTATAGCGGCCTCAAAGCATCCATTCGCATCTTCATAGAGATAAAACCCTTCGCGCCGGAACAAGGCTTGCCGATACGTATTCTGAATCAACGCATCCTTTTCCTGCAACAAGAGAAGGTAATTGGCATATAACTGCTCCAAAAATTCGTGTAAAAATGCCTCCCGATCTGTCTCTTTCCCTAAAATCTGGTATAAAGAGACCGGATTGGGAGCATTGCTCTTAAATTCTTTCTGATTGATATTGATTCCTATTCCCAAAATCGAGGAATAGATAAACTGACCCGTCAAGTCATTCTCGATCAGCATTCCGCATATTTTCCGATCACGCCAATAGATATCATTCGGCCATTTCACGGTTATATCGTCCACATACCGGTCCAAAGTCTGCTTCACACTCAAAGCCGTAATCTGAGAAATCAGGAATTGCCGGTTCGCCGGTAAGAAAGTCGGATACAGCACCACACTAAACGTCAGATTCTCCCCCTCGGCCGATTCCCAGCTATTCCCGATTTGCCCACGTCCGGCCGTCTGAAATTCAGCCCACACGACACTCCCCTCGCCCAACTGCTCCGGATGAGCTAACGCGTGCAAGTAATTATTGGTAGAATCTATTTCTTGCAAATAGATAATTTGCGGCATTATTTCCTCATTTTCATGCTTCATACAACACTCGGATTCGTTTCGGTAACTTCGCTATGACTTCCTGATAAGAATGCTTTAACCAATGCTTTATCTCCTCGTCCGGCATATCACGCTCCAAAAATATTGTATTCCAATAGGTCTTGTTGAAGTGCCAGGCAGGTTCGACCGCAGCATAATGGTCGCGCAGTTCATCCCTGAAATCCGGATTGCACTTCAGACTTACTTGGGGGTCACCCGTATCCAGACGCATACAAGCAAACATTTTCCCCTCTACCTTGAAGACCAAAAAGTCTTCTCCGAAAGGGAATCCCTCTGTCACATTCTTCAAAGACAAACAATATTCACGAACCTCTTCTATATTCATATCACAATTGTCACATTTCCTTCCACACGGCCCTCCGCATTCAACATTCGTGAGCCTCTTTCGCTTCGACAAATATAAATATTCCGTTTGGATTGAACAAGCCTTACCCCCATCTTATTTATGCCACACTTCGCTCGGATTCACGCCTATATTTCCCGCCAAAGCATACTATCTTCGGCTTCAAAGATGCCTATGTCCGAAAGGAAAGTCCGGCATCTTTTTCCAGAGACATCCTTTATTTCCTAACTTCCTCACTTACTTACTTATCTGTACGAAAAGGAGCCAAGGGCAAACCTTCAGCATTAAAGAGATTAACATCCGGGTTATTCCCCCAAGCGAAACGCACATACTCCGGATAGGGAACGTCATCGCTCCACACCTCAATACGATCGCCTGCCAATTGCGCTTTAGCCCAGTGGAATTGCTTATCCGCACCGGCTATAGCAAACCCTTCAATATACCCATATTTATTATGCAGATTCCAGGTTGATCCCTTCATGTCAAAAGTCAGGACCAACTTATTCCCTTGTTTCTCCATAGATTGATAAGTCGGAGCAGACACAATTAAATCCTTCCGTCCATACTCATTATGCAAGGCATGAAGCGCCAGGCGCCATCCTACATCCTGTTTGTTTTTCGGATGAATATCATTCGCCTCACCGATATCAATGATAACAGCTTGTCCGGTTTTAGGCAAAGAAAGGGTCATAGTCTGAGCCTCACGAAGATTCGCCCAGTCGCTCTCGGACGGAACCGAATCTTTAGCCATGAAATTGGCCAGTTGCACCCAATAGAAAGGCAATTCACCCTTCCATTTATCACGCCAGTCAGAGATTAACGTAGGGAAAAGCGTTTGGTAAGCCGTAGCCCGCCCCGCATTATTTTCGCCCTGATACCAAATTACGCCTTTAATCGTCATCGGTGTCAACGGATGAATCATCGCATTATAAAGCAGAGAATGAATGTTGTTGGGATTCAGAAGCACTTTCCGGAAATCTTCGTCTGAGATACCTTGCGCATATTTCCATGTTCCCGAAAGATTCACACTCACCGGTTCATCTTCGTTCCATTCGATATAAAATTTATCCGGAGTAGCCAGGAATCCGCCTCCTCCCATCTCATCGGTCACCCGGACTACAATCGAGTTTTCCCCGGGTTTCCATACATTTTCCGGCACATTATATTGGCGATGAATCCCCCATCCTTTGGTTGAGCCGACTTGTGTCCCATTGATCCAACAGATATCGTCATCATCTATCTGCCCCAAGTATAAGGTAGCAGGACCTTGAGCCGATTTCGGACTATGGAATGTTCCCCGGAACCAAACCGCCCCGTCTGTATTCGACAATGGGGCTTCATTCCACGGATTCGGCATCTCGATAGTTGTCCAAGAGGCATCATCGGCATTCGGTTCGTACCATTTCCGGCGGATACCCTCATCATAAACAAAACCTTCGGTATAGGCATCCATGCTCCCGTTATTCTCATCCACGCTACGGTGCACGGCCTCTATCAGCTCCTGATTATAAGGTAATTTTATCTTATCCGGCAATTGCGCATACCGATCCGGGCTGATCCAGCATTCAATATCCGTCCCGCCCCACGAAGAGTTGATAATACCAATGGGCACCCCCAGCTCCCGGTACAAAGAGCGGGCATAAAAGTAAGCCACCGCCGAGAAGCTCCCTACCGTAGCGGGCGAACTGACTTCCCATTTCCCGGCAAAATCCGTTTGCGGAATGCAATGCATCTTTTTGGTTACATTCAACGCCCGGATCTCCGGATAGTTGGAGGCATCGGCTATTTCCTGCTCAGCCCCGGCGGAGTTAGCGACAATCCACTCCATATTGGATTGACCGCTACATAACCAGACCTCTCCAACCAAAATATTCCCGTAATCTATCCGGTTATCTTTCCCCTCAACCCTCAGGGTGTAAGGGCCTCCCGCCGACATGGGGTCCAGCAACACACTCCATTCTCCGGCACGATTCGCCTTGGTCTTTTTTACTTGTCCGTTAAAATGCACCTGGACCGGTTCATTCTTGTCTGCCCAGCCCCATATCTTTACCGGAGCTTCCCGTTGCAACACCATATTATCGCCAAAGAATCCGGGTAATTTCACTTCGGCCTGCAAAGGGAGTACAGATGTAACCAACAAGCCAAGCAATATCATTCCTATTTTCATGTGTCTTTAATTTGAGGTTAAACATATCAGCGGTTGAAGATACACATTTTTAAGACGATTCTCATTCTAAAAAATGATTTTATATGTTTCAATTCTGATTTTTGGAAATAAGACCCATCAAATCCTAATTTTGATTACCTTTGCACGAAATATCACAATACAGAGGTCTGTACGTCTTTATAGTTGTTCGGGGGGGTCAAGCTGGGAAACAGCATAAACCTATCCACTAAAAGACTGAAACAGCCGGATAGAATTAATTTTACGCATTTACTTACAAACTCAAAAAAACGAAAGAACTGGATACGTAGAATGAAGAACGAATTTCTCCAAACAGAAGAAGCTATCGTCGCCATGTTAAAGACGGTATATGACCCAGAGATTCCGGTAAACGTGTATGACTTGGGATTGATCTACAAGATTGACGTGGATGATGAGAAAAATGTGAAGATCGATATGACTCTGACCGCCCCCAATTGCCCGGCGGCCGACTTCCTATTGGAAGACATCCGCATGAAAGTGGCATCGATAGACGATGTAAAGAACGTAGAGGTCAACTTGGTGTTCGAGCCGGAATGGGATAAAGACATGATGTCGGAAGAGGCAAAGTTGGAATTAGGATTCCTGTAAATCATGAGCCATACACGCACAAAGATATATTTCGCCTCAGACGCTCATTTAGGAGCTCGCTTCCATCAAGACTCAAGAGCTGTCGAACAACGGCTTGTCCGGTGGTTGGACAGCATTAAGGAGGATGCGTTGGAGATCTGGTTTTTGGGAGATATGTTCGATTATTGGCATGAATACAAGTATGTCGTCCCGAAAGGATTCACCCGCTTCTTGGGAAAACTGGCCGAACTCTCAGACAAAGGTGTCAAGATTCATATCTTCATCGGGAACCATGATGTCTGGATGTTCGACTATCTGCCGGAGGAAATCGGTGCGGTGATTCATCGCGAGCCGCTTACCATCGACCTGTTAGGTAAACGTTTCTTCCTGGCGCATGGAGATGAGGTGGACTACCGGAGTAAGGCTTTCCGCCTGATACGGTGTATATTCCGGAACCGTTTTTGTCAGATCTTGTATAGCGCGATTCATCCACGCTGGACGTTCGGTTTCGCATTGGGCTGGTCGCTGAGCAGCCGTAAGAAAGGACTTCAGAAGAGGGAGGAGACGACTTATCAAGGAGAGAGCTCGGAATATCTGGTGCAATTCGCCAAACGTTATTTACAGACACATCCGGATATCAATTTCTTTATCTTCGGGCATCGGCACATCATGCTTGACCTGATGCTGAACCGCAACAGCCGGTTGCTGATAGCCGGCGACTGGATGCAACATTTCTCATATATTGTTTGGGATGGGAGTGTTCTCTATTTGGATCAATTTGAAGTAGAATAAATATAGGTTATCGACTATGAATGTAAAAGCAAAAGGGTATGTGCTGGGAGCCATTGCCGCAACGACATACGGCATGAATCCCCTGTTCGCACTTCCGCTCTACAAAGCCGGCATGAATCCGGATTCGGTTTTGTTTTTCCGTTATTTATGTGCTATTCCGATTATGGCACTGATGATCAGGGCTCGGGGAAGGAGCTTCAAACTGAAAAAGAATGAAATCCTGCCTTTGGTTGCTATGGGATTGATGATGGCGCTGTCCTCCTTGACGTTGTTCCTCTCCTACAATTATATGGATGCAGGAATCGCCTCAACCATCCTCTTCGTCTATCCGATTATGGTAGCGGTCATCATGGCCTTGTTTTTCAAGGAAAAACTGACTATCGCCACAATCTGTTGCCTGGCTCTGGCCATTTACGGCATCACGCAACTCTATCATGGCGATGGGGATGAAACGCTCAGCCTGGTAGGAGTAGGATTGGCTATGGCTTCAGCCTTGACGTATGCCATCTATATCGTTGGAGCCAACCGCTCTGTATTGAAAGATATCCCGACCGTTACGATGACATTCTACATCCTTTTGTTCGGATTGAGCCTGTTCTTCGTCCGTTTGGACTTCGGAAGGGCGTTATTGGTCCCCGATCAATGGTATTTGTGGGGCAACATCGTAGCGTTAGCGGCCCTGCCTACCGCCTTGTCTTTCCTCTGCACCACACAGGCCATTCAATATATCGGCTCTACCCCCACGGCCATTCTGGGTGCGCTGGAACCGCTCACGGCGGTGTTCTTCGGAGTACTGGTTTTCGGCGAAGCCTTGACGCCTCGCCTCTGCTACGGCATTTTCCTCATCCTGCTCGCTGTGACACTGGTCATTGCCGGAGGAAATATCAGCCAGCATCTGGTACGTTTCCGCAAGCTTTTCCCCAGATTGCCGCGCCGATTACGTGCGCTCAAAGGAGTTTCCCTTCATCGGAATAACTGTAATAGCGATTCTCGGCAATAATCAGATGGTCAAAAAGCCGGATGTCCAGCATTTTTACAGCTTGAGATACGCGGCGGGTCAGCTGGTCGTCAGCCTGACTCGGCCGCAGATTTCCGGAAGGATGATTATGGCATAACACAATTCCCGATGCCAAATCGTTCAGCGCATATTTGAGCAGAATCTTCATGTCAAACGTCGTTTCAGATGTTCCGCCTTGGCTGAGTTTCTGCTTATTGATGATCCGGTTTGAGCGGTTCAAAAACAGTGCCCAAAGCTCTTCATGCGGCAGGTCGGACAGTATCGGATACAGCGCATCATACACATCTTTGCTTGAACGGATCACGTCACGTGCCAACGGATCGGTGGCCGCACGCCGCTTTCCCAATTCCAACGCAGCCAAAATAGAGACGCCTTTCGCCACACCGATTCCTTTAAAATTCGCAACCAGCTCTTTCAACGAAAGTTTGCCTAAACTGTACAAATTATTATTTACAGCGTTCAGAATGCGCTGAGCCAACTGGATGGCCGACTCCTCATTATTACCTGATCCGATTAAAATAGCCAATAATTCCGCATTACTTAAGGAAGAAATACCTCTTTGGAGTGCTTTTTCACGTGGACGGTCATCTTCCGCCCAATCTTTGATGGAGAGTTTCATAGCTAAGTGTTTTTTAAAGGAACAAGTTGGCAAGGGGTACATCTGCTTATTTGCTTACCCCGTGCCAGCTTGTCGGCTTTTCGTATTATCTTACTCGTCCTACATACGTACCGTCTTGCGTATTGATTTCGATGATCTCACCTTCGTTGATGAACAACGGAACACGTACTTCCGCACCGGTTTCAACCGTAGCCGGCTTTAATGTATTGGTTGCGGTATCACCCTTAATACCCGGTTCTGTATAAGTAACCTGCAGCTGAACCTTTACCGGCATATCTGCATACAGGACTGTCTCTGTAGAAGCATCTGATACAACATCCACTACCTGGCCCTCTTTCATGAAATCCACACCGTTGATCAAGCTCTTGTCAATGATAATATCATCAAATGTTTCCTGATTCATGAAGTGATAGTGTTCTCCTTCCTGATAAGTATATTGATACGGACGACGTTCAACACGTACATCTTCCAATTTTTCACCGATATTGAAGCGACGTTCAATAACGTATCCTTTTACTACATCCTTCAAGGTAGTACGCATGATTGTATTACCTTTTCCCGGCTTTACATGCAAGAAATCTATACAAAAATAAAGTTTACCGTCTAAGCGGATACAAGTACCCTTCTTAATGTCTTGTGAATTGATCATATTATTCGCTTTATAAGTTATTTATCGCAATCTTAAAAATATTTTTCTCGCTGCAAAATTACGACTTTCCATTCAATGTGCAAATAAGCAGTAAGAAAAAATACACTTTATATAAGGTTTTAAGCTTACAGCTTACAGCTTACAGAGTATCGTCATTATCCGTCATGCTCAATTCATATGCGATAGCTGTAGGGAATCCTGCATCTGCCAAATAACAGGTTACCTCCTCTTTCGCCATCTGTGCATGAAGCATTTTCCTGGCAGCTGCCATTGCCTGCTTCCTTCGGCTACACAAAGACGCTTCGTTCAGATTGAATCTTTCAATCGTTTGATAGGCATCTCTATCATTAGGGTCTATTGGCATTATCGCTCCTCTTGTCGAATAAGCAAAGCGATTACTCAAATCATCCCAGACCGGACTTAGGATATGATAATATCTTTTCTTTTTTGAATCATATTCCTTCGAAGTTATATTTTTATCTTTAAAATCAGCTCCAAATCTACTATCATGTAC
>DWYO01000025.1 GCA_019118725.1 Candidatus Parabacteroides intestinavium
AGCAGAGAGATGAATGGATTGGAAGCATTGATCCTGGGTATCGTACAAGGATTGACAGAGTATTTACCGGTAAGTAGTAGTGGGCATTTGGCTATCGGCTCCGCGTTATTTGGTGTAGAAGGAGAAGAGAGCCTTGCGTTTACAATATTGGTGCATATAGCGACCGTATTGAGCACTTTGGTCGTTTTGTGGAAAGAAATCGCTTGGATATTCAAGGGGTTGTTTAAGTTTCAAATGAACGATGAGACACGTTATGTATTGAATATTGTAGTTTCCATGATTCCGGTGGGCATTGTCGGGGTGTTTTTCATGGATGAGGTGGAGGCTGTATTTGGCTCCGGATTGCTGATTGTAGGGTGTATGTTGCTATTGACGGCTCTGTTGCTTACTTTCTCCTATTATGCTAAGCCCAGACAAAAAGAGCGCATATCGTTGAAAGACGCATTTATCATCGGATTGGCACAGGCATGTGCCGTTATGCCGGGGCTTTCCCGTTCAGGAAGTACGATCGCCACCGGATTGCTTTTGGGAAATAAGAAAGAAAATCTGGCTCAATTTTCTTTCCTAATGGTGATACCGCCTATCTTAGGACAGGCTTTATTGGATGCTTTGAAGCTGATGAATGGCGAAAATATAGCGGGTAACACTCCTACCTCTTCCTTGCTGATAGGCTTTATTGCCGCGTTCCTGTCAGGCTGTCTGGCTTGTAAGTGGATGATTAATATCGTCAAGAAAGGCAAACTGATTTATTTTGCTGTTTATTGTGCGATAGCTGGAATAGTGACACTGGCATGTTCGTTAATGGGATAAAGGCAAATGATGGATTTTATAGCAGGAGAAGTTATTTATTTCAATAAACCCCTGACATGGACTTCGTTCGATCTGGTGAACAAATTCCGGTACAAATTGTCGCGGAAGCTAAGGGTGAAGAAGATAAAGGTGGGACATGCAGGAACGCTTGATCCGTTGGCTACAGGCGTAATGATAGTCTGTACGGGGAAAGCCACTAAAAGAATCGATGAGTTTCAGTATCAGTCCAAAGAGTATATCGCTACGTTGAAATTAGGCGAGACGACTCCTTCTTTTGATTTGGAAAAAGAAATTGATGCGGTTTATCCAACGGCGCATATTACGCGAGATTTGGTGGAAAAGACACTGAAACGATTTGTCGGAACCATCGAACAGGTGCCTCCGGTCTTTTCTGCTTGTAAGATAGAAGGGAAAAGGGCATACGAATTAGCCCGGAATGGCGAGGAGGTCCCGTTGAAAGCAAAGACGTTGGTCATTGACGAAATAGAACTGTTGGAATGTGAGCTGCCCGTTATAAAAATACGTGTGGTTTGCAGCAAAGGCACCTACATTCGGGCGTTGGCTCGCGATATAGGCGTAGCCTTGGATTCTGGCGCGCATCTGATAGCTTTGGAACGGACACGCATTGGCGATATTACGTTAGATAAATGTATGAGCCCGGAAGATATTGATGGTTTTTTGGAGAGGGAAATATCCGATTCTCAACCTCAAATCACAACTAACATCGAACTTAAAAACAAATAAAATATATGAAGCTCTCTAAATTCAAATTTAATTTGCCGGAAAAACAGATCGCTTTATATCCGGCCAAGAATAGGGATGAATCCAGATTAATGGTAGTCAACCGGAAAACAGGACAGATTGAGCACAAAATCTTTAAGGAAATCTTAGACTATTTCGGTGAAGGAGACACGTTTATCTTTAATAATACCAAAGTGTTTCCGGCACGTTTGTATGGAAACAAGGAAAAGACCGGAGCCCGCATCGAAGTGTTTTTGTTGCGTGAATTGAATGAAGAGTTGCGTCTTTGGGATGTTTTGGTAGACCCGGCACGCAAGATTCGTATCGGGAATAAACTGTATTTCGGTGAAGACGATTCAATGGTGGCAGAAGTTATTGATAATACAACTTCGCGTGGCCGTACGTTACGCTTCCTGTATGATGGTGACCATGACACCTTTAAGAAAGCGTTGTATGCTTTAGGGGAAACGCCGCTGCCTAAATATATCGATCGCCCTGTTGAGCCGGATGATGAGGAGCGTTATCAGAATATTTTTGCTACCGAAGAGGGTGCCGTGGTAGCTCCGGCTGCCGGTCTGCATTTTAGTCGGGAGCTGATGAAGCGGTTGGAGATAAAGGATTGCCGTTTTGCTTTCCTTACCTTACATTGTGGTTTAGGCAATTTCCGGGAAATAGATGTGGAAGATCTGACAAAGCATAAGATGGATTCCGAGCAGATGTTTGTGAATGCGGATGTGGTGGAAATTGTAAATGCAGCCAAGGACGCCGGCCATCAGGTGTGCGCTGTAGGCACATCGGTTATGCGTGCTGTAGAAACAGCGGTCAGCACTGACGGACATTTGAAGGAATATGAGGGATGGACGAATAAGTTTATCTTTCCTCCTTATGATTTCAGTTTGGCAACCAGTATGGTAACTAATTTTCATATGCCATTGTCGACTTTGCTGATGATGACGGCTTCGTTTGGCGGATATGATTTGATTATGGAAGCATACGATGTGGCTTTGAAAGAGAAATATCAGTTTGGAGCTTACGGAGACGCAATGCTTATCTTATAATTGCTTCATTTCGTATGAAAGCTTATTTAGGCTTAGGTACAAATATCGGGAATAAAAGGAGGAATCTGATTACAGCCGGAGCCTTGTTGGCCGAACAATGTGGTGACGTCTTATCAGTTTCTTCTTTTTATGAGACTCAGCCTTGGGGGTTTCATTCTGAAAATCAGTTCTTGAATGCGGCTCTTCTTTTGGAAACGGGAATGTCTCCCGAAGAGCTGTTGCACGAGACACAGCGTATTGAACGGGAAATGGGGCGGACCGAGAAAAGCAACGGCGTTTATCAGGATCGTGTGATTGATATTGATTTGTTGCTTTATGAGGATTGGGTTATGCAGACGGAGGAGTTGACTTTGCCGCATCCTTTGATGCATCAACGTGAATTTGTGTTGCTGCCATTGGCAGAGATAGCTCCTTGGGTAAAGCATCCGGTATTGGGAAAGACGATAGAGGAATTACGAGTCGCGAATTACGAATCAAATTTATGAGTTGCTGTATAAGCACTCATGAACTTACTAAATTATAAACTTACAAATTCAAAATGAACGAGATAGAACGTGCTATGACCGGAAAGGGCCAAGTGTTTAAGAAGGCTAAGGCGGAAAAAGACGGAAAACCGAAACTTTCCGATTTCTTGCGCGGAACGCATGGTTCGGGTGCCGCAAAAATGCGTGCCGGGTTTAAATTAAAAAAAGCTTTGAGAAATACGCAAAAGAAAAAATAAGTATTATCTTTGCATCCGATTTTACGTGGATAGATTTGTATTGCTTGCAACCACAGGAAAAAATGCTAAAAACATATCTCCTTTATTGCCATTCGGCAATCTCCTACTTCACGTAACAATTTATTAATCGCAGGGATGATAATAGGACGTTTTTCATTCTGTATTTAATTTTTCATTTTAATTATTCATTTAAAGAAATGAGTTATTTATTTACCTCCGAATCGGTGTCAGAAGGACACCCCGATAAAGTAGCCGATCAAATATCGGATGCTTTGCTGGATGAGTTCTTGGCTTATGACAAGGACTCGAAAGTAGCTTGCGAAACCCTTGTTACAACTGGGCAGGTTGTCTTGGCTGGAGAAGTTAAATCGAAAGCTTACGTTGATGTACAAGACGTAGCTCGTAATGTCATTAAGAAAATCGGTTACACGAAGAGTGAATATCAATTTGAAGCGAAGTCGTGTGGCGTGTTTTCAGCAATCCATGAGCAAAGTGGTGATATCAACCGCGGTGTGGAACGCGAAGATCCTTATAGCCAAGGTGCGGGTGACCAAGGCATGATGTTTGGCTATGCTACGAATGAAACGGCCAATTATATGCCTTTGGCTCTTGATTTGGCGCATAGTCTGTTGCTGGAATTGGCGGCTATCCGCAAAAATGAACCGAAGATAATGCCCTATTTGAGACCGGACGCGAAGAGTCAGGTTACAATTGAGTATGATGATAACGGAAAGCCACTCCATATCCATACGATTGTAATCTCTACTCAGCATGATGAGTTTATCGAAGCCAAAGGCATCTCGCAGGAAGAGGCTGATAATGCCATGCAGAAGCGTATCGAGTATGATGTCAAGACCATTTTGGTCCCGCAGGTTAAGAAACAATATCCGGAGAATGTACAGGCGCTTTTTGATGACAATATCATTTATCATGTTAATCCTACCGGGAAGTTTGTGATAGGTGGTCCTCATGGGGATACAGGCTTGACAGGTAGAAAGATCATCGTTGATACGTATGGCGGAAAAGGTGCTCATGGCGGCGGGGCTTTCTCCGGTAAAGATCCTTCGAAGGTAGACCGTTCAGCTGCGTATGCCGCACGACATATTGCCAAGAATTTGGTTGCGGCTGGGGTTGCTGATGAGATTTTGGTACAAGTCGCCTATGCGATAGGAGTTGCGAAGCCGATGAATATATTTGTAAATACATACGGTCGCTCAAATGTTAATATGACCGATGGCGAGATTGCGCAAAAAGTGGGCGAAATCTTTGATATGCGTCCCAAAGCTATCGAGGAACGCTTAAAGCTTCGTAATCCGATTTACTTTGAAACTGCTTCTTATGGACACATGGGACGCCAGCCACAAGTGGTGCGTAAAGTGTTTAATTCGCGGTATATCCCGAAACCGGTCGTTTGCGATGTCGAACTCTTTACCTGGGAGAAGTTGGATTACGTAGACAAAGTAAAAGCTGCTTTCGGACTCTAAGGAAATAATGCAAAGAGGAAAGGTTGCCCGGGTGCTCCTTTCCTCTATTTGTTTTGTTTTCTATTATTTTGTACATTTGCTTCCGAAATAAAAAATTAAAGAGATGATGACACGCCTATTGACAAGTTTGCTGATAGTTTTTATGACTTTGTCTGTTCCTTTTGCGCAGGCTCAGGCGCAAGGTGAGAAAGAAACCCTCGTATTAATCGATACGGATATGGGGAAGATCAAGGTGAAGCTTTATAATGATACCCCTTTACACCGGGATAATTTCATTAAAAACGTAAACGAACACCTGTATGACGGGTTGCTGTTTCATCGGGTCATCCGGCAATTTGTGATTCAGGCCGGAGACATTCATTCAAAAGGAGCGCCTGTTGAACAGCATTTAGGAGATGGCGATCCGGACTACCGTATTCCGGCGGAGATTGTCTATCCCAAATATTTTCATAAAGCAGGGGCTTTGTGTGCGGCGCGTACCAGTGATGACGTCAATCCTAAACGGGAGTCATCGGCATCGCAATTTTATATCGTTACCGGTTCTTTTTATACCTCCTTGGAATTGGATAAATGGGAAAAAGAAAAGAATGTCAAGTTTACTCCCGAACAGCGTGAAGCGTATATGATGGAAGGGGGACGCCCGGATTTGGACAACCAATATACGGTATTCGGAGAGGTTGTCAGCGGTATGAAAACTGTATTTAAAATACAGATGGTAGAGACCAATGAAGAAGATCGTCCGTTGAAGAATATCAAAATTAAGTCGATGAAGATTGTTGAGAAATAAATGAATCATTATAAAGAAACCATTCGTCTGGGTGTCCCGATTATGCTGGGGCAGTTGGGTATTATTGTGGTGAATTTTGCCGACAATATTATGGTCGGTCATCATAGCACCCAGGAATTGGCGGCCGCATCGTTTGTCAATAATTTCTTTAATCTGGCTTTTATTTTCGGTATGGGGTTTTCTTATGGACTGACACCGATTATAGGTCGGCTTTTTGCTCAAGGAAACCGGGAAGAAGCTGGGGCTACTCTTAAGAGCAGTCTTGTTATTAATCTGGCAATTGGCATTCTGCTCAGCCTTTGTATGTTGTTCCTTTTGTTGAACTTGGATTGGCTCAATCAGCCGAAAGAATTGTATCCTTATATACTGCCGTATTACATGCTGCAATTGTTTTCGGTTATCTTTGCTATGCTGTTCAATGCTTTTAAGCAATTCAGCGATGGAACGACCGATACACTCACACCGATGTATATCATGCTTTCCGCTAATATACTCAACATCATCGGAAATTATTTTCTTATCTATGGACATGGAGGGTTCCCGGAATTGGGACTGACTGGAGCCGGTATATCAACTCTTTTCAGCCGTATCCTGACCTTCGTGGTTTTCTTTTTTCTATTCTTTAAACGACAGAAATATGCAGCATATTTGAAAGGATTCCGTGCCGCGTCAGTCAGCAAGGAACGGATTCTTAATCTGGCACGTTTAGGACTTCCGGTTGGCTTTCAGATGGGGGTTGAGACAGCTTCTTTCAGTCTGAGCGTAATTATGATGGGCTGGCTTGGAAGCATAGCATTGGCGGCCTATCAAGTGGCAGGAGTGATAACTACATTGGGTTTCATGCTCTATTATGGTATCGGTGCTGCGGTTTCCATTCGGGTGAGCAATTTTTACGGAAACCATAACTTCCGGGAGATTCATCAAGCGGTGAAGGCGGGGTTCCTGATTATGCTTTGCAGTATGTCGTTGTTTCTTGCTTTCCTGTTGCTATTCCGTACACAGATCGGTTATCTGTTCACTCCGGAATCGGATGTAGTTCATTTGGTTGCTATTTTCTGCTGGCCTATGATGTTATATCAATTCGGAGATGTTTTACAGATTTTGTTTGCCAATGCCTTGCGCGGATTGACCGATGTACACTATATGGCCAAAATGGCACTGCTTTGCCACTTTGGATTGGCACTTCCGATTGGATACCTTTGTGGGTTTATCTTAGAATGGGGAGCGCTCGGGGTGTGGTGTGGATTCCCGATCAGTCTGACTACGTTGGGGCTGCTGCTTTGGAGGCGCTTCGAAGTGTTGATGAAGGAAAAATAAAAGTGTTTCCTTTTTCTTGCTCCAATATACCACATGCTGTAATGTAATCAATGGGCGTTGTGATTTTGATGTTCTCTCTGTTTGAGGGTACCATTTCCACGGGAATAGATAAGGATTCAACGACCGATGCGTCATCGGTAAAACTTTCTTTATACGGTTGTTCGTAGGCTTTGAATAAGATATCCGAACGAAATACCTGGGGAGTATGGACAGCATAATAAAGCGAACGGTCAATGGCCCGGCTGCTTCCATCAGACTGAATTTCCCGGAGCGAGTCGATGACAGGCAGGGTGGGGATAGCCGCTCCTTTCTCGTCCGCTATGCGGAAGCATTCGGCTATGACCTGCTCGGAAACGAACGGCCGAACCCCATCGTGCACTCCGATAAGGGCTTTTTCGCTGGAGGCGTTTATCTCAGCATAGATACTCTCTAAGCCATTTTTGACAGAATAGAAACGGGTCTCTCCACCTGTAACCAGCCGGTGCTTTACTTTACAACCTATTTCTCGGCAAAGCATTTCCCAATAAGAACGATAGCTTTCCGGAAGTACCAGTACCAGTTCCGCTTTCGGGTCCCATCGGTTGAATTTTTCCAGAGTATGCATTAATAGCGGTTTACCGGCTATCGGAAGAAATTGTTTGGGCAAATTGTTCCCCATGCGTGTGCCTTTGCCTCCCCCCACGATAATAACGTACTTCTTCATGCGTCCAGTTCCTCCAATACTTTCTTTACCTCTTCGTCTACTTTATATAATTTCTCCTTACAGAGTTTGATGAGCCGGGTTGCTTCCTTTACATTCTCTGAAAGAATGTCTACATCCAGATCTCCGCGTTCAATATCAGCTACGATGCGGCGCAGCTTCTCGGTTGCTTCGTTATAGGATTCCACTTTTTTTGCCATGATGTATATTCAGTCCTTTAGTATTTGAGCTTTTCAGAATTTCTCCTACAAAAATACACAAAATCTGTAGAATATCCGCTGAATTTCGGCAGATTAACGCAATAAAGGTTGAGAATTAAGTAGTTGGGAGAGATTGTTATATCACACATGAGCCTTTGTTGAATTTTCCTTTCTGTACTTTTCTGGTGAAACTCCCTTTTCTTTTGCAAACACCCTTATGAAGTGTGGAATATCGCTAAAACCAACAAGATAGCCTATCTCTGACACGGACTTCTGCGAATGTTCTAGCAACTCGCAAGCCGTATTCAAGCGGTATTGCGTGACGAACTGTGAGAAGGTCATCCCCTTGCAACGCTTGAACCATGAGCAGAATGCGGAACGGTTCATGCCCACTTCGGAAGCGATGTCATCAAGTGAAATAGGATGCACATAATGTGCCATTACATATGTACTGACCTGCTGCATACGCCGTACTTCACGTTCTATCCGCATGGGTTTGCCTGCGAATGTATAGTCTTTGGCGGTAAAGATGACGGGCAACAGACGGAACATGGTGCACAACTTTTCCAATTCGTCTATCCTGCTCATTACCGACAGAGCGTGACGAATGTTTCGCAAACTCTCTGCCCCAAACTTTAAGGCTTCGGTAGGGAATGTCACACAGGCGAGTCTATTACGCAACTCCGGGAATACGTCCATGCAATGGAGTACGAATGAATGGCTGAAAGCCACCATCAGGTAATGGATGCATCCAGCCTCATCTGCCGATGCTTTACCCAAGCAACAGAAGATGCTTATGGACAGCGGACTGCTCATCATTCCATTCTTCTGTCAGCTGACATGGCCTTTGCTCAAACCTGTGGAGCAGAGCTCTCTCAACTATTTTGCTTCGGCATGGTGCGCATTGGAAAACATGTTGCTTGCCGCTACCTATGAAGGGCTGGGGGCCGCGTTTCATATCCCCGTGAGTGATGAAGCTGAACAAATAAAGAAGATCGTTCACGTTCCAGAAGGTTACGAGTTCCTTTGCCTGCTTACGGTAGGATACCCTGCCCCAAATGCTTTTTTGCCCAAACAGAAAGCCATCAAGGTGGAAGATAGGATACATTTGAATGTGTGGTAAGAGGCAAAAATAAAAAGGATGGCATTCGATTATGATTGCCATCCTTCTGTGTAGCGCATCCGGGAATCGAACCCGGGTTTCAGCCGTGAGAGGGCCGCGTCCTAGGCCACTAGACGAATGCGCCATTGTTTTTCTTGAATCACGATGCAAAAGTAGATAATTATTTTAATTCTACAAATAGTTTTGCAAAAAAATTATTTCTCTTACCTTTGTAAATCGTTAGGTA
>DWYO01000228.1 GCA_019118725.1 Candidatus Parabacteroides intestinavium
CTTTATAAAAAGCTGGAATAAATTCCAAACAGCTTCTTAAAAACAGCTTCTTAGCTGCATTGAATTTCGGAGCAGGGAGTCCCGGAAAGTTCACATTCGATGGTACTGTGCTGCACTCCTTCATTGCGGAACATCGTTTTTAAAGCTTTTTTGATAGACTCCATTTGTTGCAGATTTTGAATGACCACATGTAAGGTCGCGGCATTTTCGGTGGTGCTTACCGCCCAAATATGAAGGTGGTGCCAGCTTTCTATGCCCGAAATATCAGCAATATGTTTTTCTATATGTTCCAGATTGACATTTTCCGGTACGGCATCTAAAGAAAGGTAAAGGCTTTCTTTCAGTAATCTCCACGTAGAAAAGAAGATAACCACTACTATGCCTAAGCTGATCAGGGTGTCGATCATCATGAATCCGGTGAGCATGATAATGATTCCGGAAATAACTACCCCCATCGAGACCAGTGTATCCATGGCCATGTGAAGAAAAGCACCCCGAACGTTCAGGTCTTGTTTTTGTTGTTTCATCAAAAGCCATGCCGTGATTCCGTTTACCAGGATGCCGACTCCGGCTGTCCATGAGACCGCTTCGCCCGATACCGGTTCCGGATGCTTGAATTTGTAGATGCTTTCAATGAGAATCGCCCCGATGGCAATCAGTAAGATAATGGCATTTGCCAGTGATACCAATATGGTACTTTTCTTATACCCGTAGGTGAAGTGTTTGGTGCTATGGTATTTAGACATACGAAATGCGAAAAGGGATAATCCCAGACTGAACACATCTCCTAAATTATGGCCGGCATCAGAGAGCAATCCCAATGAATTGTAGATGAATCCGACGCTTGCTTCTGTGAGGACAAAAAGCAGATTGATGATAATGCAAATGATAAATACTGCGTTTAATGATCCCGGAACATGGGCGGATCCGTGTGAATGAATATGTGCCATATAGCTTCTCTTTTATAGTTGTGCAAAAATAGACAGAGTAGGCGAGTCGGACAATACCTATTCAAATGTATTTTGTGCTTTAAGAGGCACTTTGCAACCCGGTTGCAAATGATTTTCTGTTAATTAAAGGGAATGCCACAACTTTTACAGAGCCGCAAGTGTTTCTTATATAAATGAACAAAATAAATTAATTTTAAAAAGAAAGCTTATGAAAACAAATGTGTTAGGTGTTTTGTGCCTATTATTATTGATATCCTCCTGTTCGGACGATCAAAAAGGCTATGTGATAGAGCCGGAACAGAATTTATTTTCACCGAAAATAACTGCTTTGGTGAATGATGAGCAGGGATATAGTCCGTTAACCGGCGTTTTGGACGCCTATCCATGTAATAGTGGAGGATCGGTCTATTTTGGAAATTATGTCAATGGCAAACAAACTCCGTTCAATGGGCATTATACGATTGTGGACGGGCATGTGTCTGGCGAGAATAATCTGGTATTGAACCTTCCGGAAGGTGCTTATAATATAGTATATTGGGCAACCCCAAAATATGAAGAGCCGATTTATAGTACACCGGCTATTTCAGAACCTGGAGTTACAGTCGGGGCGGATTTGTCTAAATTGTATTTCAAATTGCGTGCCAATGAGGATGGAACGTATATGCCGGTGTTTGATATGGTTCACGCTGTTCACGAGACAGATACGGAGGCGGATTTTGAGGCTCAATTGGAACGGGTCGTTGCCGGATTGAAGGTTATCGTGCGTAATGAAGATAACGGCATATTCAGTTCGGATATCCTCAAGATGCAGATTTTGGTTCACGATATAGCCGAGAGCCTGAATGCGTATACGGCGGAACCGGAGAATAAGACAAAAACAGTTAAATTCGATTTGGTTCGGGCGGAGGACGGAACATCTATGAGTAATGCGACCGTGATGCTTTTCCCGTCTGCTGATATGCCTTCATTGGATTTAATCATTACAACACAGGATGGAAAGGAACATAAACTGACCAAACAATTGCAGACAACCCTTGAGGCAAATACAAGACTTACATTGAATATTGTACTTGGTAAAATCCTTCCTGAAGGGAACACCGGTAATTTTACAATCCAGAATTGGAAAGAGGCTAGCGAAACCATCTATTTCTCCGGAAAGGAGTGAGATCACGGCTAAAATGGAGCCGCTTTTTCGACATGGATTCTTATCCCTGTTCGCGGATGGATAAAATCAAGCGATTCGGCATGAAGGTAAAGCCTGTTGGACGGAGTACCGTATAACTCATCGCCTACGATGGGGGTACTCAGTCCTTCCGCAGATGCGGCATGGACCCGTAATTGGTGTGTGCGACCGGTCAGCGGATAAAAGGCAATGCGGGTACGTGTATCTGTCCGGCTGAGTACTTCGTAACGGGTCTGTGCAGGTTTCCCCTCGGTATGATTCACCATTTGGCGCGGACGGTTCATCCAATCAGGACTTAAGGGAAGAGAAATCATACCGTTAGTTGAAGAAACGATGCCATCCAGCCAAGCTACATAACGCTTTTGGACAATCTTGTTTTTGAATTGGGCCTGCAGATGTTGGTAAACAGCTTTGTTTTTGGCAAGGAGCAGCAGACCGGAAGTCGCCATATCCAAACGATGTACGGCCATCCATTCCTGTGAGTCTGGATAAAGATATTGTATCCGGTCAATAAGAGAGCGGCCGGGCTCTTTGCCCGGTACAGAAAGCATTCCGGCAGGTTTGTTCACCACAAGCAAATCCGCATCTTCATAAATAATCTCCGGTGACCATTCGGCATGTTTGTCTTTTATCAGCGGGTTCTCTTCTACCTCCAGTCCTTGCAGCATAAACGCAAGGATAGGGGCACATTTTCCTTTGCAGGCAGGATAAAAATTCCCTTGCTTGCGAATCTCGGTAATGGGAGAGTTCCCCCACCAGAACTCGGCCATGGCTAAAGGATGCAACTGATGCAGGTAGGCGTATTGCAGCAATTTGGGGGCTGCACATTCTCCTGCTCCTGCCGGTGGAACCTGTTGAGGAGTGTGGGCAAAAAGTTCGCATAAATCTTTTTCATCCCCCAATGCGTTCCGCATTCGGAATTGATGAAAAAGTTTGCGTTGCAAAGTTGCCGAGCGTGTTTTTCGTTCTTGTTTTAACCGGGAGATTTCCGATTCAAAATTTTTTAATGTAGATTCCCGTTCCGATAGTTTGCATTTCCATCTTTTTTCCAGGCGTTTGTATTCGGCTTTTTGGAATTGGCTTTCTCGAACCAAAGTTTCCCGTTGAGCCTCTGTCAGGTCCATTCTACGTTGTTCATCTCGCCGTGCTTTGGCGGATTGCAGTTCTTCCTTGGCTTTAAGCAAGGCATGATGCGCCTTTGTTTTATCCTCTTGGTAGGCTTTTAGAGCTTGCATGTAAGCAGCGGAACAGGTAAGAGTCTCGATACGGCGATTGATGGCTGATATTTGTTCCTCTTCTTGTTTGAAGAATCCATCCGGACGAAGCAAATCATAAACCGGAGGAACAAAATAATCGTGTACGTTTGAATGGGCAAGGTTCCCGGAAAAAGCAGCCAGATAGCCTATGGTGCCGTCAGGAGTTCTGACTACCAATACTCCAAACATCTTCCCTTGCTGAAGTTCTTCTTGCCATCTCGTTTGTCTGCGCAAATAGGTTTGTACCTCTTGTGCCGCCAATATGCATAAAGGATGGGGTACGTAATGAAATGGATAGGTGAATTTGTCCGGCATCGGAATAGAGGCCGTTGCATGTTGAAATCTATGTAGTTTAGTGTCGGTCATATCTTGCCACAAAGATAGCGAAAAATATGTTAGGTGTACAAATCACACGCTGAACACCCGTTTTTTGCAATCTGCATCGTTAAATAAACCAAAATAGGAAACTATATCATAAAATATTCGTTCTTTTGCAGAAAATTTGGGGAAATCATCTCCAGATGGTAAGTATTTACTTTTGGTTTTTGAAT
>DWYO01000229.1 GCA_019118725.1 Candidatus Parabacteroides intestinavium
TTTGCTGATAAGATTGCGAATTTCGGATGATATGTTCGTAATAGTTGCGTTGCCAAAGACGTTTGTCAAATAAAGGCCAGCCATGCATTTTTACACCACGGATATATAGATTCGTGGTCATCGTCTTAAACCATTGAATTGCCCTTGACAACGACACCCGTAGGGGCGGACCTATGTGTCCGCCCGTATCAAAATCATTACCGCCTGAAATATTCGGGCGGACACGCAGATCTGTCCATACGGGATTCACATCTTTTTGCGGGCGGACACATAGGTCCGCCCCTACATTTACATCAATAATATGAATGATACAATGAAAATGATTCGGCATAACGACATAATCCCGGCACGAGATATTAGGATATTTCACGGGTATCTTCAAATACCATTCTTCTATCATTTTGCCAGCCTCACTCATTACCATCTTCCCATCCGCAATCTCGCCAAACAAGTGCTTCCGGTTTTGTGTACAAATGGTAACAAAATAAAAACCTTCATTGGCATAATCATATTCCTGCAAGCGAATGCTGCGCCGATGATGTATATTCGGATTATACATCATAGCTGATTTAGGTCTCTGCTAAGTTTCATCGCGCAGAAATTCGGTCCGCACATGGTGCAATACTCGCCTCCTTCGTGCCGTCCCTCCTGATAATATTCCAGAGCACGGTCGGGATCGAGACTCAAATGGAACTGGTCTCGCCAGCGGAACTCATAACGTGCTTTCGAGAGGGCATTGTCGCGAATCACAGCCCCCGGATGCCCTTTCGCCAGGTCGGCCGCATGTGCCGCAATTTTATACGTGACGACACCCGTGCGTACATCTTCCTTGTTGGGTAAGCCAAGGTGTTCTTTCGGAGTCACATAGCAAAGCATGGCTGTTCCCAGCCAACCGATTTGCGCCGCACCGATGGCCGACGTGATATGGTCATAGGCCGGGGCGATATCCGTCACCAGCGGACCTAACGTATAAAACGGGGCGTTATGGCATTTCTCGATTTGCCGTTCCATATTCTCCTTAATCTTGTGCAGGGGCACATGACCCGGTCCTTCAATAAATGCCTGTACATGCTTCTCCCATGCCCGGACAACCAGTTCGCCCATCGTGTCAAGTTCGGCGAACTGGGCTTCATCGTTTGCATCATAAATGGAGCCCGGACGCAAACCATCTCCCAACGAGATAGCCACATCGTATTGCGCCAGAATATCGCAGATGTCATCAAAATGCTCGTACAGGAAAGATTCTTGGTCGTGAACCAGGCACCATTTGCTCATGATGCTACCGCCCCGGCTCACGATACCGCACAGACGCTTGTCGGCCAAATGGATATTCTGCCTGCGGATGCCGGCATGAATGGTAAAATAATCCACGCCCTGCTCGCATTGCTCAATGAGTGTATCTTTATAGATTTCCCACGTGAGATCTTCTACCTTCCCGTTTACCTTCTCCAAGGCTTGATAGATAGGTACGGTTCCGACAGGCACCGGGCAGTTGCGCACGATCCATTCGCGCGTCTCGTGGATATTGGCACCGGTTGAGAGATCCATCAGTGTATCTCCTCCCCACTTGCAACTCCACACAGCCTTTTCTACCTCTTCTTCAATGGAAGACGTTGTGGCGGAATTTCCGATATTCGTATTGATCTTCACCAAAAAGTTGCGCCCGATAATCATCGGTTCGCTCTCCGGATGATTGATATTGGCGGGAAGAACGGCACGGCCGGCGGCTATCTCATCCCGTACGAACTCGGGCGTGATATGCGTCTCAATGCCCAGTTCTGCGCAATTCATATTCTCGCGGATGGCTACATACTCCATCTCCGGTGTAATGATACCCTGCTTGGCGTAATACATCTGCGTGCAACATTTTCCCTTTTTAGCCCGGTAAGGCAAGGCGATATGCTCAAAACGAAGATGGTCGAGGCTCTTGTCATCGCGGCGCATAATACCGTACTCGGAAGTAATGGAGGGCAATTGCTCTACATCTCCGCGCTCCGTAATCCAGGATTCCCGCATCCGGGGTAAGCCTTTCTTCAGATCGACGGTAATGTCCGGATCACTAAACGGGCCACTTGTATCGTAAATATACACAGGTGCGTTCGGGGTCATGACACGCTTCCCGTCTACGACTTGCACGGTCGGCGTGAGGTTTACCTTTTGCATGCCGACACGGATGAAGGGAAAGAGTTTCCCCTTCATGTAGGTCTTCTCACGTTGTGCGTATGCTTTCTTGTCTTTTTCCATTTTTTCTTTTTTATTTAAACACCAAGAGCGCAAAGAACACGCAAAGGGCACCATGTTTATTATTCGTTGAGGTATCCATTAATGACTCGTTTAATTCCATCAAGAACTAAAAAACATTGTGTCCTTTGTCCTCTTCGTTCCCTTTGTGTTTTTAATTATTACACCTGTTTACTTATCCAAAAATGCCGTTAGAGGTGAAGAGGCAGAGGCTTCGAAAGTCGATGTGCTTCCACCCAACCCGGCTTCATAGGCTTCGCGTCCGGCTTCGACCGCGTTCTTAAAGGCAACAGCCATACGAACCGGGTCGCCCGCTACGGCAATGGCCGTGTTTACCAATACGGCCGAAGCTCCCAATTCCATAGCTTCAGCGGCATGGCTCGGTGCTCCGATACCGGCATCCACGACAACCGGAATACCGGCCTGCTCGATGATAATCTGAAGGAACTCACGCGTCTGGAGTCCACGGTTCGTACCAATTGGCGCACCCAGCGGCATAACGGTGGCAGCTCCAGCCTCTTCCAATTGCTTGCAAAGTACCGGGTCGGCCTGGCAATAGGGCAATACCACGAAGCCCAGCTTGACCAATTGCTCCGTTGCCTTGAGCGTCTCGACCGTATCGGGCAAAAGATAGCGCGGATCCGGATGGATTTCCAGTTTCAACCAATTCGTTCCGAATGCCTCGCGCGCCATTTGCGCCGCAAAAACCGCCTCTTCGGCATTGCGCACGCCCGATGTGTTGGGCAGCAACTGAATATGCGGATGAACGATATGGCGCAACATGTCGTCTTCCTTGTCTTCCAAATCAATGCGTTTCATGGCTACCGTCACCATCTCCGTGCCCGATGCCAGGAGCGCCTTTTCCATCAAATCGTTTGAGTTGAACTTGCCTGTTCCTAAGAACAAACGCGAATTAAATTCTTTTCCTGCAATAACCAATTTCTCCATGTTACTTATTTATTTGTGGAATGAAACCTATCCTCCGCACGCCGCTTTAATCACGACCAGCGAATCATTCTCGTGGACAATATGCGTTGTCCATTCCGCACGCGGCACCATACGATTATTGACGGCCATCGCCACACCTCGCGCCGGGAGTGCCAGCGTATCTGCTACTTGTTGCAATGAGCTTGCTTCGGGTAGCTCCATTTCTTTGTTGTTTACTTTGATTCTCATTTCTATTCAAATTACGGTTTCGAATCACAAAGAGGAGCTTTTTCTCTTGGGTAGGAAAAAAAGGATAAATATCCGCATAGCCTTCTCAAACAATCCCTACGGCAGTACGAACTGCATCAGGTGCGAGGGTATAATCTCAGCTCTCCGTATTATAAAAGGAAAGCACCCCTTTGTTTTCGTACGGCAAAGAAACAGAAAATATTTTATAAAAACAAATCCCGCC
>DWYO01000026.1 GCA_019118725.1 Candidatus Parabacteroides intestinavium
TGTGTTGCAGAAAAACGTTCCTTTTTTTGCGACACTTTCTGAATGCAAAAGTACAACCTTTTTTTATACAAGCAAACAAACGCCCAATTTTTTTTGATATTATATCCGCTTTCTTATCAAGCATATAAAGATTGGAGTACAAAATCCCCTCTTTGCATAACGAAACAAACTCTTTCACAAATCACCCATCCAAGTGTCGCAAAAAAAGGAACGTTTTTTTGCGACACTTTAGTTTTATAAATCAAGCTGTTAAGTAACTCCTTATATAAATATATGGAAATTTATAGGAGATGCGACACCTCCTACCGCTATATAAACTAATTCTGATTCATTACTTATTTGATTAAATAATAGCTATTCATGGCTAAGAAGCTGGAACAAATTCCAAACAGCTTCTAAGATTTTTTTAAGTTCCTCCAAAATCAGAGTGCTCAAATGAAAGTTTCTCTATCGCTTATAGTTCACTTTACTGTCATGCAGGTTGGCTTCATGGATTGTGATGACTAATGAAAGGCTAAGCGTATCAACAAGGATACGAAACAACCTATAAATCTGGGGAGAATTTGAAGAGTTTCAAGGGACGAAACTCCAGTTTCATCCTTTGAAACAAAAGTTTCATCCCTTGAAACTCTTTGAAAAGCGGCAGGACTTTTATAAACTGATCATACGTTGAATAGGAATAATCGCCTGCTCGCGCACCTCTTGAGGAACACGTACTTCGTAACGTTCTTTTTCAAGTGCTTCCAAAAGATTCTCCAACGTAATTTTCTTCATCTCCGTACAAATCAAGCCGGGATGAACAGGTATAAATTCCTTCTCCGGATTATCCTTTCGCAACTGATGCAACGTTCCGAGTTCGGTTGCGATAACAAATTGCTTCTTCGGAGACTCCTTGGCATGTTTGAGGATACCGGCTGTAGAGTACATAAAGGTACGCGGATGATTCAATACACGTTCATCGTGCGAGCAACTCGCCTCCGGATGAATCAAGACATCCGCTTCCGGGTAACGGTCCAATGCCTGCAACACCATATCCGCATCGACAGGCTGATGCACACAGCAACAGGCGTTCCACACCTCCATATCACGACCGGTCACCCGTTGGATATATTTTCCCAAATTACGGTCCGGTCCAAACAGCACCTTCTTGCCTTCCGGAAGATTACGCACCACCTTGAGGGCATTCGATGACGTACAACAATAGTCTGTATGCGCTTTTACTTCAGCCGTTGTATTGACATAACTAACTACCAACCCGTCCGGATTACGCTGTTTCCAGGTTGCCAAATCTGTTCCATTGACACCCTCCGCCAACGAACATCCCGCATCCGGAACCGGAATCAGCACCTTCTTCTGCGGGGAGATAATAGATGCCGTTTCCGCCATAAAATGCACGCCGCAAAATACAATAATATCCGCAGAGGTCTTTCCCGCCTCTTGCGACAAGCCCAAGGAATCCCCTAAATAGTCAGCCACGTCCTGCACTTCCGGCCGTGTATAATAATGTGCCAGAATAACCGCATTCTTCTCCTGTTTTATCTGCCGGATACGACGGATGATTTCTTCCTGCGTCTTCATTTCTTATTCTTGAACGATATTCATGCTGATATCCATAGCCTTGACCGAATGGGTTAATGCGCCGACACTGATATAATCTACGCCTGTCGCCGCAACACTCTTCAACCGAGGTATATCCATATTCCCCGAAGCCTCCGTTTTAGCGCGTCCGGCAATCAATTTGACCGCTTCAGCCATCGCCTCATTACCCATATTATCAAGCATAATGATATCCGCTCCGCAATCAACAGCCTGCCGTACCTCTTCTAGATTGGTTGTTTCCACTTCCAGTTTGACGCTCAATGGCAGATTCTTACGTACTGCCTTTACAGCATTCGGGATGCCACCGGCAATCTTTATATGATTATCCTTCAACATAATCATATCATATAATCCCATACGGTGATTCATACCTCCGCCATCATGTACAGCCATCTTGTCCAGCACACGCATGCCCGGAGCGGTCTTACGCGTATCCAGCAATTGCGTATGCGTACCTTCCAGTTCTTTAACAAATGCAGCCGTTGCCGTAGCAATACCCGACATACGTTGCAAGATGTTCAAAGACAAGCGTTCACCCAACAACAAAGTACGGTAACTACATCCTATCCGCAAGATGATATCCCCTTTCTTCACAGCCGTCCCGTCTTCCACCAGGGGTTCCCAACGGATATCTTTCTCAAAACGCTCATATACACGTTTGATAATCTTCAGTCCGGAGATGACTCCGTCTGCTTTCGCCTTCATCTCGGCTACAGCCTGAGAATGCACCGGAATAATCGCCTCTGTAGAAATATCGCCTGTAGCGATATCCTCTTCTATAGCCAAATCCAATAATCGCTCGATAAGTGAATCGTAATTCATGCTCTTATATTGTTAGTTGTTAATATCCATCTCATATTTACCATGATTCTCAACCGGGATAGTCCGGAGCTCCTTCCCTCTCTGTTGAATAATGTGGCACAGATAAGCCTCATCAGCTTCCGGATAATCCGAACGGAAATGTCCGCCACGGCTTTCTTTGCGGAATAACGCGGAACGCATAATCAAACGCGCTACCGTCAACAGGTTATCTGCGGCTTGCGAATAATACTCATGCTCTTCCGCCAACGCTGGATTTTGTAAGGCAGAGAGCTTCTCCAATCCCTGCCGCAACCCTTCTTCCGTACGAATGATTCCGGCATGTTGCATCATAATACCGGCAACCTGATCCTTTAAAGCCACATACGCCGCTTCGTTTGCCGGATTCAGATGATAACAAGGTGTCACCTCCGGTATAGCATCCGTCCGACGGTTTTTCAACGAATCCTCTACGGCACGTTTTCCAAAAACCAGACATTCAATCAAAGAATTGGATGCTAAACGATTCGCACCCATAATACCGGATGAAGCCAGTTCGCCACAAACATACAGATGAGGAATATTGGTCCTTCCCGAAAGGTCTGTCTTAACGCCACCTACGGTATAATGCGCTGCCGGAGCGACAGGAATCTTATCTGTCATATCAATACCCAGCTCTTCACACTTTTCAAAAATATTCGGGAACCGCCTCTTGATCATCTCTGATGGAAGATGCTTCAACGACAGATAAACAAATTCTTGATGATGCTCCTGCATCTGCTGATAGATACATTGCGCCACTACATCGCGCGGAGCCAACTCGGCCAGCTCGTGTTTTCCAAGCATAAATCGTTCCCCTTGCTGGTTATAGAGACGTGCTCCTTCCCCCCGCACGGCTTCACTTACCAAATAAGCCTCGCCGGTCGAAGTGTACATGGCCGTAGGATGAAATTGGATAAACTCCATATCCTCTATCAGGCATCCTCCGCGATACGCCAACGCCAATCCGTCACCAATGGTAGTATGCGGATTTGTAGTTCGTTTATAAATGGCCGCCGTACCCCCGGCAGTCAGGAAAACATTATGCGCGGTAAAAATCTCTTCCCGGTTCTTGTCAAAATTCCAAGCCCGTACACCATAGCATCCCTGCCCGTCACACAACAAATCAACTACGGCATGGTTGTCAAACACGGTAATGGTAGGACACTTCTCCACCTCACTGATCATAAAATCAGTCACCCTCTTGCCCGTTGCGTCTCCTCCGGCATGAAGAATCCGTTTGTGGTGATGCCCGCCTTCCAGGCCTAAGGCAATCTCTCCGTTCTCGGTATCGAAATGCATCCCGTCTTGAATCAGTTCATGAATCCGTTCCGGACCTTCATTCACCAATACTTCTACCGCCGGATAATCACACAATCCCCGTCCGGCTGTGATGGTATCTTGAAAATGAAACAAAGGTTCGTCTCCTTCAGCCGTTACTGCAGCAATGCCGCCCTGAGCGAAATAGGAATTACTTTCACGTATATTGGACTTTGTAAGCAAAGCTACACTTCCATATTTGGAAGCCAAATAGGCAGCATATAAACCTGCCAAACCACTTCCTACCAGGATATAATCGTAAGTGTACATTTTTATTTAGGTTAATGGGCGCAAAAGTACAAAGATTGTTTTTGTTAGGCAAGAGAAAACGGGTTATCTTCGGCATTCTCAATGAACCGGAGGATAAAAAGCATCCTCGATATGCTCACGGATATGATAGCCTCGCGAGTCCTTCAAAAGCGTTATAATATCAAACCGAACCGGCAGGTCTATATTGAAATAACGCACGTAAGCATCGGCCGCCGCCACAATCCGACGGATTTTGGGGGTATCAACCGCTTCCTCCGGCTCCAACAAATAATCCAGGGAACGGGTCTTCACCTCAACCACCACCAGTTCTTCTTCCCATTGGGCTACGATATCCAGTTCATAATGGTGATAATGCCAATTGGTATGCCGGATCCTATATCCTTTTTGTTCTAAAAACAGACGAGCCTCAGACTCTCCATTTTTCCCTATCTCATTACGCTTTTCCATACTATTTTTCCAATAAAGGCTCAAATATACGGAGAATATTCTTTCATATTTCTTTTTGAGCTTGTACTTTTGCAGTATGAAACGGACAAGGAAAAACTCTACTGCGCAACCGAATCATCCGCGCGTTCACAAAATTGCCTTTATGCTGAACGATGAGGAGCATAAAACGGTGCAACGATACTTAACGAAGTACAAGATTGTAAATAAGTCTCGCTGGTACCGGGAAACTATTCTTACGCATATCATGCGCACTTTGGAAGAAGACTATCCGACTTTGTTCAACGAAAACGAGATGAGACGATGATTGCCCCTTACGATGACACCTATTTTATGAAACAAGCCCTGAACGAAGCACAAGTTGCGGCAGAAGAAGGAGAAGTTCCTGTCGGGGCAATCGTGGTCTGCCAGAACCGCATCATCGCCCGTGCCCACAACCAAACCGAACGACTAAATGATGTAACCGCTCATGCCGAGATGCTGGCCATCACTGCCGCAACCCAGACATTAGGCTCCAAATACCTGACAGACTGTACGCTTTATGTAACCGTAGAACCTTGCATCATGTGTGCCGGGGCAATAGGATGGGCGCAAATAGCCCATATTGTTTACGGAGCTGCTGATGAGAAACGGGGATATTCCCGCTTCGCCCCACAGGCTTTTCACCCTAAAGCCTCTGTCCGTGCAGGCATCCTCGAAAAGGAATGCGCAACGTTAATGCAACAATTTTTCCGCAAACGCCGAGGGTAAAGCAAAAAGCTCAGAAGCTGTTTGGAATTTATTCCAGCTTTTTATAAAGAATGTTTTCGAGGATTTTCAGTTGTTCTTATGAGGAGCATAGCGGGCTATGTGACGAATAAGAACGGGGAAAAAGACCGGAAACAAATTTAGAAAAAGC
>DWYO01000230.1 GCA_019118725.1 Candidatus Parabacteroides intestinavium
AAGAGAATGCGTCCGGCTCCGCAGGGAAGAGGTTATAGAATTCGTAAGCGTTCTAACCACGTAACGCTGTTCGTTGGTTCTAAAAGTAATAACGAAGATCAAAATTAAGGTGTAATGGGACAAAAAGTTAATCCAATAAGCAACCGTTTAGGAATTATCAGAGGTTGGGATTCCAATTGGTATGGCGGCAAGAATTACGGAGATTCTTTGCTGGAAGATAGCAAAATCCGTAAATATTTGAACGCTAGACTTGCAAAGGCTAGTGTTTCGAGAATTGTCATCGAACGTACGCTGAAGCTGGTGACTATTACTGTTTGTACTGCACGCCCGGGTATCATTATCGGTAAAGGCGGTCAAGAAGTTGACAAGTTGAAAGAGGAATTGAAGAAGATCACCGATAAGGATATTCAGATTAATATCTTCGAAGTGAAGAGACCTGAACTGGACGCTGTTATCGTGGCTAACAACGTGGCTCGTCAGGTAGAAGGCAAGATTGCTTATCGTCGTGCCATCAAGATGGCTATTGCCAATACAATGCGTATGGGTGCTGAAGGCATCAAGATTCAGATTTCCGGACGTCTGAATGGTGCTGAAATCGCACGTTCTGAGATGTATAAGGAAGGCAGAACTCCTCTGCATACTTTTAGAGCTGACATCGACTATTGTCATACAGAGGCACTGACAAAGGTTGGCGTTTTGGGTGTTAAAGTTTGGATTTGCCGTGGCGAGGTTTATGGGAAGAAAGAATTGGCACCTAACTTCACTCAGAAAGAAAGCGGACGTGGAAGCAATACCGGTGCTAATGGCGGTAGAAGCTTTAAGAGAAAGAAAAATAACAATCGCTAACGGATTTGATTTTTAGGAACTATGTTACAACCGAAAAAGACAAAATTCAGAAGACAGCAGAAGGGCCGTCAAAAAGGTAATGCCCAGCGTGGCAACCAGTTGGCGTTTGGCTCTTTCGGCATTAAAGCTTTGGAGACAAAGTGGATAACTGGCCGTCAGATTGAGGCTGCGCGTGTTGCTGTTACAAGATATATGCAGCGTCAGGGACAGATTTGGATTCGCATTTTCCCGGACAAACCTATTACGAGAAAACCTGCTGATGTACGTATGGGTAAAGGTAAGGGTAGTCCTGAAGGATTTGTCGCACCTGTTACGCCGGGCAGAATCATTATTGAGGCAGAAGGCGTTTCTTATGAAATCGCCAAGGAAGCTTTGCGTCTGGCAGCTCAGAAGCTTCCTATCACAACCAAGTTTGTGGTAAGACGTGATTATGATATTCAAAATCAAAATGCTTAAGAGTTATGAAGATAGCAGAAATTAGAGAAATGTCTACCAATGATTTGGTGGAAAGAGTGGAAGCTGAAGTAGCCAATTACCAGCAGATGGTTTTGAATCATTCTATTTCTCCTTTGGATAATCCTTCTCAAATCAGACAATTGCGTCGGACGATTGCGCGTATGAAAACCGAATTACGCCAAAGGGAACTTAACAATAAATGATGAGTTTGATGGAAGCAAGAAATTTAAGAAAAGAAAGAATGGGTGTTGTGCTTAGCAACAAGATGGATAAAACCATCACTGTAGCAGCTAAGTTTAAAGAAAAACACCCCATTTATGGTAAGTTCGTCAGCAAGACGAAGAAATACCATGCTCATGATGAAAAGAATGAGTGCAATGTCGGCGATACTGTACGAATCATGGAAACTCGTCCTTTGAGTAAGACTAAGAGATGGAGAGTAGTAGAAATCGTAGAAAGAGCTAAGTAATTATGATACAAGCAGAATCCAGACTTACAGTATGTGATAATAGTGGAGCAAAAGAGGCTCTCTGTATCCGTGTTTTGGGCGGAACGGGTCGCCGTTATGCTTCTGTTGGGGATGTGATTGTAGTTTCTATCAAGAGTGTCATCCCTTCGAGTGATATTAAGAAAGGTGCCGTGTCCAAGGCTTTGGTAGTGCGTACTAAGAAAGAAATCCGTCGCCCGGATGGTTCTTATATACGTTTTGATGATAATGCTTGTGTGTTGTTGAACAATGCAGGTGAAATTCGTGGTAGCCGTATCTTCGGTCCGGTTGCTCGTGAGCTCCGCGCTGCTAACATGAAAGTCGTATCACTGGCTCCGGAAGTACTTTAATTTTGTAATAGATTTAAGTAATGGCTAAATTACATATAAAGAAAGGCGATACAGTTTACGTAAACTCCGGTGAGGATAAGGGAAAAACTGGTCGTGTATTGAAGGTTCTGGTGAAGAAGAACCGTGCCATCGTTGAAGGCATCAATATGGTTTCTAAGAGCACGAAGCCGAGTGCTAAGAATCCTCAAGGCGGCATTGTTAAGCAGGAGGCTTCCATTCATCTCTCTAACTTAAACCCGGTTGATCCCAAAACGGGTAAGCCTACGCGCATTGGTAGAAAAGAAGTAGAGAATGCTAATGGCAAGAAGACTTTAGTACGTTATTCTAAAAAATCAGGGGAGGAGATTAAGTAATGGGTAATACTGCTAGCCTTAAGAAAGAATATGCAGAGCGCATTGCTCCTGCATTGAAATCACAGTTCCAATATTCTTCTTCTATGCAGGTGCCTGTTCTCAAGAAGATTGTTATCAATCAGGGCTTGGGAATCGCAGTTGCTGACAAGAAGATTATTGATGTTGCAATCAGCGAGTTGACAGCCATCACGGGGCAGAAGGCCGTTGCAACTGTTTCTCGCAAGGACATCGCAAACTTTAAGTTGCGTAAGAAAATGCCGGTTGGCGTTATGGTGACTCTGCGTCGCGAGAGAATGTACGAGTTCCTTGAGAGACTTGTGCGTGTCGCATTGCCTCGTATTCGTGACTTCAAAGGCATTGAAAGCAAGTTTGATGGTAAAGGTAATTATACGCTGGGTATCCAGGAGCAGATCATTTTCCCTGAAATCAATATTGATAGTATAACTAGGATTTTGGGTATGAATATTACTTTCGTAACATCTGCTAACACGGATGAAGAAGGTTATGCTCTGTTGAAGGAATTTGGCTTACCGTTTAAGAACGCAAAA
>DWYO01000231.1 GCA_019118725.1 Candidatus Parabacteroides intestinavium
CAATTCAATTTTACGAAGCTCCTCAAACAACTTCCCCACGTTTATGAACAAACACAAAAAAAGCGCGGGCTCCGCTGTCTATTATCAAACTAAAGGCTCTGGTAAGCCCACACGGTAATAATAGAACAACAGCCCGCGCTTGTACGGTATGATATACCCCTTTGCACAATTGCGCAAAGAGAATCTCACAAATACGTACCAAGCGCAAGCATTTACTGTCCATTATTCCACCGTGTTAAAAATTTACCAGATTTTTAGTTTGGAATAATCTTCGTAAAATGCTTACAATATGTAATAAGTGATTCCCAAACGCGGAACGCTATCCGCTGCGGAATCACTGCAAAGGTAAGGAGGAAAAATGAATATGCAAGAGAAAACCGATAATTTTTTCCAAATCTGTGGGTTTTCTATACGAAAGGGGCGGGTTTGGCATTCAAAATGCATGGATTGAAACAGAAAGCGTCCCCTATCCTTTACCCCAAATCGGTCATTAGACTTTGGGGGTAAACTTCCCTGTAAAAAGAAAAACCATTATCTCTACTACGCTTTCGAGATAATGGTTTTTTAGATTAGAAATATTAAAGGAAAACTCCTTAAACTTGTTCGGTGCAAAAATAAAAGGACGATATTACAAACGTATGACAAGAAGATGTCGTTTTCATCTCATTATTTGCAAATCCGGCATCCTTCACATTTTGCCAACTCTCCACGGAAACGCTTTTCCACCAATCGGTGAAGACGATCACGAAGCGCATCCAGACGAATTTGCTCGATGACATCTGCCGTAAATGCCACACTTAACAACATACGGGCCTCTTCACGCGGGATCCCCCGACTCTGCATATAGAAAAGAGCCGCATCGTCCAGCTGGCCTGTTGTCATTCCATGCGAACACTTCACATCATCCGCATAAATTTCCAATTGCGGCTTGCTGTACATCCGGCACTCACGCGTTGCGCAAAGATTCCGGTTTGTCTGATATGCCGAAGTTTTTTCCGCCCCCTCTTTCACGAGAATACGTCCGCTGAATGCACCGACAGCATGGTCGTTCAGCACATTCTTGAAAAGTTCATTACAGGTACAACGAGGTACATTATGCGACACCAGCGAATAGGTGTCAAGTTGCTGCTCCCCATCCAGTACCGACATGCCTGATAAGGTAAGTGTTGCTCCCTCCCCATCCAAAGACACGTGATAATTATTGCGAGTCAGTCCATTGGTAAGCGTAACGCCATTGACCACCACATTCGAGTTTCCCGCCTGACGGACATACAACGAAGAAAAGCGCGAAGTAGACGCACTGCTCTCTTCCAAGTCATAATAATCCACATGAGCGTTCTCTCCCGCAAATATCTCGACCACTTGATTAGCCAGGAATTTGACATCATCTATACTGTGGTCGCACACCAACAGCTTCGCTTCAGCATCCTCTTCGACAATAAAGAGCAATCGGCGGTTGGCCATTGTATCTACATCACTACGGAATATATTGACCAGCTGCACCGGTCTTTCCACGACTACTCCCCGGGGTACATAAAAGACAAAGCCGTCTTGAGCCAACATCGTATTCAAAGCTACAAGGGCATTATCTTCCATCGAAGCGCCATGCCCATAATACCGTGCGGCAATCTCCGGGTACAGACGGGCAAACTCCATCAAGCCACCGGCATATACCCCCTCCGGGAGATGCGCCTTAGGCAGCTCCTTATTGTAGAATACATCGTTCACCACAAAGTAGAGCGATGTACTCAGATTCGGGACATCACACCGGAATACATCGTAAGGATTGACCGGGATATCCAACCGGTTCAGATTCAATCCATAGTCGGGCGCGAAAGCTTTTGCCACATCCGTGTATTTATAGTCTTCCCCCTGTAATGACGGAAATCCCAAACGCTCGAAATGAGCGAACGCCTCAGCGCGTAAGGCATTTAACACCGGCACGCTCTTCCGGCAAATCAAATCCTCGCATTGGGAGAACAAGTCTATATATTGTTGTTCAGCCTTCATAATTACTCTGTATTATTGTTCTGTATACTTAGGTACGATATCCAACCGTGTAATCCGTGAAATCCGTGCCTATTAATTTGTACTTATTCAAACTCCTTCTTAATCCAATCGTAGCCGCGTTCTTCCAGCTCTAAGGCGAGTTCAGGCCCGGCAGTCTTTACGATTCTGCCTTTATATAATACATGCACGATGTCCGGCTTGATATAATCCAGCAAGCGCTGATAATGGGTGATGACGATGGTTGCATTATCGGCCCGTTTCAGTTTATTGACCCCGCTTGCCACAATACGCAAAGCGTCAATATCCAAGCCCGAGTCCGTTTCGTCCAAAATAGAAAGTTTCGGTTCCAACATAGCCATTTGGAATATCTCATTCCGTTTCTTTTCACCCCCGGAGAAACCTTCATTCACACTACGACTCGCCAATTTATTGTCCAGTTCAACGATAGCCCGCTTTTCGCGCATCAACTTCAGAAAGTCGGTTGCCGATACCGGCGGAAGCCCTTTGTATTCCCGATGAGCATTTACTGCCGCACGCATGAAATTCACCATGCTCACACCCGGAATCTCCACCGGATATTGAAAGCTCAAGAAAATACCTTCACGGCTCCGGTCTTCCGGGGAAAGTTCCAACAAGTTCTTTCCATTGAACATTACCTCGCCTTCCGTCACCGTAAAAGATGGATTGCCCACTAACACGCTACTGAGCGTACTCTTTCCGGAACCGTTGGGTCCCATAATGGCATGAACTTCTCCGGCCTTCACCGAAAGGTTGATGCCCTTTAATATCTCCTTGCCATTGATGCTGGCATGTAAGTTCTTTATTTCTAACATACGATTCTTTAACCTATCTTGTTTTTATTCTTTGTTTTCTTATTCTTATGGATATAACATCCGCTCTTGTAATTTCCGGTCGAGGCTATCTTCCCACAAATCCAATAAAAGACCGCCTATACCACCTACGCTCTGCAAATCCCGCTCAGAAAAGTGCATCGGGAAGGTCAGCCTTACCCCCAGGCTCAGCCCGTGATAAAGTCCTTTGTCCTTTATCCGGAACCCCGTGCCATCATTGACTGTACCTTCGATACGGGTTCGTGAATCGATTCCGACCCCAAAATCATACCGCACCACCAGCGCAACCGACGAGAAAACATACACATCGATGCCCACCGATGGCACGAACGCCACGCGCGAATTGACGGTATTCTGCCTGACCACGACCGACTGTCCACTCGATTCCGAGCCAGAAGTATTTTCTTCGCGCCGTCCGCTCCAGTTGAATTGCCATGCTGCACCCACATAGGGTTGCACCAGCCAGTCGTTCGGTGCGAAATAACGCTTGGCACCTACCGAGATGCCTTCCATCGTCCGGTCTGAGAGTCCATAATCCAATATCGTACGATAGTACCCCGCTTGGATACTCCATTTCTTCGGCAAAAAATATTCACCGCGCACCGACTCCCATTGCCCGCGGCCCATCGATACCTGCTGCGGATTTTCCTGTAGGAGCGGCTTGACCATCACGCCACCTGTGTATTCCAATCCCCAGCGCGCCCCGCCTTCGTCATCACCCGTGCAAAACTGCGCCTGCAGTCCGCCGAGCGGACAAAGAGCCCAAAAGCAACTCCAAATCCATCTTTTTCGCTTCGCTCTCATTCTATCTCTTTAAACAAATCGGCCTTTTGCCCAACAGCAGTTTAGTTTATCCCATGAGCTTCAGGAACGAAAGTTACATAAAGAAAAATACTTTACCCAACGCTTCCTTCGAGCGAAATGCTGAGCAATTTCTGTGCTTCAACGGCAAATTCCATCGGAAGCTTGTTCATGACCTCGCGAGCATAACCGTTGACAATAAGCCCCACAGCCTCTTCTACGGAGATTCCCCGTTGCTGGCAATAAAACAATTGCTCCTCGCTGATTTTACTGGTAGTTGCCTCATGCTCCACTACCGCAGTCTCATTCTGAATATCCGCATACGGAAAAGTATGTGCACCGCAAGTCGAACTAAGTAGCAGACTGTCACACTGGCTATGATTACGCGCACCTTCTGCTCGTGGTGAGACCTTGACTAATCCACGATAGCTGTTCTGGCTATGTCCGGCAGAGATACCCTTTGACACAATCGTACTGCGGGTATTCTTTCCTAAATGAATCATCTTAGTTCCAGTGTCGGCTTGCTGATAGTTATTGGTAACAGCAACAGAGTAAAACTCTCCGACCGAATTATCACCGGCCAAGATGCAACTCGGATATTTCCACGTGATAGCAGATCCGGTCTCAACCTGCGTCCAAGATATTTTACTGCCTTCTCCTTTGCAGAGTCCGCGTTTCGTCACAAAATTGTAAATGCCACCTTTGCCATCTTTATCTCCCGGATACCAATTCTGCACCGTCGAATACTTCACTTCGGCATGGTCATGGGCTATGATTTCAACAATTGCCGCATGAAGCTGATTCTCGTCACGCATCGGAGCTGTACATCCTTCGAGGTAACTTACGTAAGCCTCATCATCGGCAACAATCAATGTCCGTTCAAACTGTCCGGTATTCTGTGCATTGATACGGAAATAAGTACTCAGCTCCATAGGGCAACGTACCCCTTTAGGAATATAAACAAAAGAGCCGTCTGAGAATACCGCCGAATTAAGTGCGGCAAAGAAGTTGTCCCGATAGCTTACGACACTCCCCAAATACTTCTGCACCAAATCCGGATGATGCTGCACCGCCTCGCTGAACGAGCAGAAAATTATGCCTTTTTCGGCGAGGTTCTCCTTGAAAGTTGTCTTTACTGAAACACTATCCATAACGGCATCTACCGCCATTCCGCTTAGCACCTTCTGTTCTTCCAAAGGAATACCCAATTTATTGAATGTTTTCAGCAATTCCGGATCAACTTCTTCCATACTCGCAGGCCCCTCTTTCTTCTTCGGAGCCGCATAATAAATAATATCCTGGTAGTCGATAGGAGGGATTTTAAGCAAAGCCCAATTCGGCATCTCCAATGTCAACCAATAGCGATACGCCTTCAATCGGAATTGCAACAACCAGTCCGGTTCGTTTTTCTTAGCAGAAATAAGACGCACGGTCTCTTCATCCAATCCACGATGAATCACATCCGTATCTATATCCGTAACGAAACCATATTTGTAATCGCCTTTCGTTACTTCATCCAATACATTCTTTGAATCCTGCATATACATTTATATATTTATAGTTATGCGTTGACCAATCGACAAGGCTATGGCGTAATCATTTTATCCACCGAGTCCTTCGTCCATTCGTCCACTTGCATTTTACTAAACAAGTTTGTAGGGAAAATAGTTGGGACAATTTGCTTAATAGAATAATAGAGTTTAGATTCCACTTTAGCCTCACGGGGAATCAGCAGCGAACCTCGGTCGATATATTCCATGACATTCAACGTCAAACTCAAGAAGAACATCATAAACATCAATCCGAACAAGCCTCCCAATAAATGATTCAGAATACTTAACGGTGTAACACCAATCAACTTGCTCATTGCATCACCTACCAGTTTGAGTACTCCAATAATAAGCATAAAACCTAACAGATAACTGAGAACCGTTACCCCATATTCAGGAAGCCAATCCAACTTCAATATATAGCCACGCAACCAATCGGCCACTTGTGCGCAACAGAATATCGCAGCTACTAAGGCTATAAGCGAAACAACCTGTCTGATAACTCCATCAAACAGGCCCTTCACCAATCCCAATCCTGCCAAGCAAAGCAAGAGTATGTCTAACCAATTCATCTTTTTAAGGAACAATTGACAATGGACAATTGACAATGCCGACATAACCGGGCACTTGTCAATTGCAAATTGTCAATTGTTTATTTATAACGTTTTCTTGACTTCTGTCTCTTCGTAAGCCTCAATCACATCACCCACCTGAATATCATTGAAGTTGGCGATATTCAGACCGCAGTCCTGTCCGGCAACAACCTCTTTGGCATCGTCCTTGAAACGCTTCAATGAACCCAGCTCGCCCGAATAGATAACAATACCATCGCGAATCAGGCGTACTTTGTTTGAACGTTTGATCTTGCCTTCCTTCACAATACAGCCGGCAACCGTTCCAACTTTCGAGATCTTGAATACCTGCTGTACCTCCACATTCGCTGTAACCTCTTCTTTGATTTCCGGAGAAAGCATACCTTCCATTGCACTCTTCACATCATTGATGGCATCATAAATGATCGAATACAAACGAATTTCGACCCCTTCTCGTTCCGCACTCCGGCGGGCCAACTGTGAAGGACGAACCTGGAAACCAATAATAATCGCATTCGAAGCGGCTGCCAGTGTTACATCCGATTCGGAAATCTGACCCACTGCTTTGTGAATCACATTTACCTGAATCTCTTCCGTAGAAAGACGAATCAATGAATCGGATAAAGCTTCCACCGAACCGTCCACATCTCCCTTCACAATGACATTCAATTCCTGGAAATTACCTACCGCAATGCGACGACCTATATCATCCAACGTCAACATCTTCTGTGTACGCAGACCCAATTCTCGCTGCAATTGTTCACGACGGGTAGCTATCTCTCGAGCCTCCTGCTCCGTTTCCAACACATGGAACGTATCACCGGCCTGCGGAGCTCCGTTCAGACCTAAAATCAATACCGGCTCAGATGGACCCGCCTGTTGCACACGCTGATTACGTTCATTAAACATAGCCTTGATACGGCCGTAATGAGTACCAGCCAATACGATATCCCCCATCTTCAAGGTACCGTTCTCAACCAAGACCGTAGAAACATATCCGCGGCCTTTATCCAACGAAGATTCAATGATAGAACCTGTTGCCTTGCGTTTTGGATTCGCTTTCAAATCCAGCAAATCAGCCTCCAGCAAAACCTTTTCCAGCAATTCATCTACGCCGACTCCTTTCTTGGCAGAAATTTCCTGGCACTGATATTTACCGCCCCAATCTTCTACCAAGTAATTCATATTCGCCAGTTCCTCTTTAATCTTGTCCGGATTTGCATGAGGCTTATCAATCTTATTGATCGCAAACACAATCGGAACACCTGCAGCCGAAGCGTGATTGATTGCTTCAACTGTCTGAGGCATCACCGCATCATCCGCTGCCACAATAATAATCGCAATATCCGTCACTTTAGCACCACGTGCACGCATAGCCGTAAAAGCTTCGTGTCCCGGGGTATCCAGGAAAGTAATATGGCGACCGTTAGCCAAGGTTACGTTATATGCTCCGATATGCTGCGTAATACCACCGGCTTCACCTGCAATCACATTCGCATTACGGATGTTATCCAACAAAGAAGTTTTACCGTGGTCAACATGTCCCATTACGGTAACGATAGGAGGACGTGGAACCCAATCCTCTTCATTATCATCCTCTTCTTCCGCCTTAATCGCTTCTACCACATCCGCACTGACGTATTCTGTTTGGAAACCAAATTCCTCGGCTACGATATTAATTGTTTCCGCATCCAAACGTTGATTGATAGAGACCATAATACCAATGCTCATACATGTAGCGATGACTTTGGTTACCGGTACATCCATCATATTTGCCAAGTCATTAGCCGTAACAAACTCTGTCAGCTTCAGGATTTTGCTTTCCTTTTCTTCCTGTTCCTGCAATTCATGCTCACGCTTCTGAATAGCATCACGTTTATCACGACGGTACTTAGCCCCCTTGTTGGTCTTGTTGCCCTTATTGGTCAAACGAGCCAACGTTTCTTTGATCTGTTTCTGAACATCCTCCTCGCTGACTTCTGCCTTGACCGGCTTCTTCAGACGAGGCTTGCGGTCGTCACGATTGCGGTCTCTATCCTTGCGGCTACCACCATTCTGATTGGCTACATTATCTACGTTTACACGATCTTTCTTGATACGTTTACGTTTTTTCTTGCCATCGGTTTCATCCGCATCCGTTCCTTTGTTAGGATTTCCACCCTTTTGGACCTCTTTTCCTACCTTGAAATTAGGCTGTCCCTGCCGATTTCCGCCCTGTTTGTCATCACGATCTTTGCGTCTTTCCTCTTTACTTTTCTTCTTTGGGCGTGTCGACTGGTTCAAAGTGTCCAAATCGATTTTTCCCTTTACTTTGATATTGGATTCAAACTTCGGAGTATTCAATCGGAAAAGCTCGTCACCTCCTTTCTCGTTAGACATCGACGTATCCGTCTTTACAGTCTGACTGTTTGTTTCTTCCGGAGCGACTATTTCCGGCTGTTTCTCTTCAGGTTTCATCTTATTATCTACGCTATTATCTTTTACTTTTTCCTCTATACGTTGTTCTTCTGCAATAGGCTTCACTACGGGAACCACAGAGGGTTCAACCGATTTCAGTTCCCCTTCCCCTTTGACCGGTTCAACATCCGGCTTATGCACATTCGTTTCTTCCTTTTTCTTATTGCTATCTAAATCAATATGTCCTTTCGTCACAATTTTCGGACGGAATTCTTCAGGAATTTCGGTCTTAATAACGGTTGGCTCTGCCTCTTTCTTAGGAGCCGCCTGTTCATGCTTATTATGAGATTTAGGAACCTGCGAAGATTTTTGTGTTCCCGCAGGCATATCCTTACCAAATTCCTTTACGAGCAAAGCATACTGGTCATCGTTCAAGCGAACATTGGGATTTGCTTCGATTTCAGTAAAACCCTTTCGGTGCAGGAACTCAACCGCTGTGTTGAGCCCTACGTTCATCTTTTTTAAAACATCTCTTAATCTTATAGGCATATTAAACTTTGTCGTAAAACTTATTCATTATTATCATCCTCAAATTCGGCAGCCAAGATACGTAATACATCATCGACTGTCGACTCTTCCAAGTCTGCACGCTCTACCAACTCGTCTCTCGGTATTGCCAACACGTTCTTTGCCGTATAGCAACCGATATTCTTCAGCGCGTCAATTACCCATCCGTCTATTTCGTCAGCAAACTCATCCAAATAGATATCTTCTTCGTCTGCCCCGTCAATATCACGGAATACATCAATAGCATATTCAGTCAGCATACAAGCCAGCTTGATATTCAATCCGCCCTTTCCAATTGCCAAAGAGACCTCTTCCGGACGCAGATAAACTTCAGCCCGTTTCTCTTCTTCATTTACCCGAATAGAAGAAATCTTGGCCGGTGCCAATGCACGCTGGATAAACAAAGCGATATTTGACGTATAGTTGATTACGTCAATATTCTCATTTCTCAACTCACGTACGATTCCATGGATACGCGAACCTTTCATACCGACACATGCGCCCACTGGATCGATACGGTCATCATACGACTCGACGGCCACCTTAGCTCTTTCTCCCGGGATACGGGCAATGGCACGGATCGTAATCAATCCATCGTTGATTTCCGGCACCTCCAATTCAAACAGACGTTGCAAGAACATCTTGTCTGTACGCGAAAGGATGATTTTCGGATTGTTGTTAAAATTATCTACACGCAGCACAATAGCTCTGGCTGTCTCACCTTTGTGATAGAAATCCCCCGGAATTTGTTCCTGCTTAGGCAACAGCAATTCGTTTCCTTCATCATCAAGCAACAACATTTCCTTTTTCCATACTTGATAAACATCAGCTGCAATAATTGTACCGATTTTATCTTTGTACTTAGCATACAAGCTGTCTTTTTGCAATTCAAGAATCTTTGATGCCAAAGTCTGACGCAGATTCAGAATCGCACGACGACCAAAGTCGGCAAAGTTCACTTCATCGGTCAAATCCTCACCAACTTCACAATCAGGGTCAATCTGACGGGCATCGCTCAACGATATCTGCAAATTCGTATCAGTCACCTCGTCATCAGCCACTACCTTCCGGTTTCTCCAAATTTCAAAATCTCCTTTTTCCGGATTGATGATCACATCATAATTCTCATCCGTACCAAACATTTTCGCAATAACGTTACGGAATGACTCTTCCAATACACTGATCATCGTATCCTTATCGATATTCTTCAACTCCTTGAACTCCGCAAGGGTATCGATCATACTGACTGTTTCCGCTTTTTTGGCCATAATTACTTGAATCTTATTAAATATTTTGTATACTTTATTTCGTTATATGTATAAGTCTGGTCCTCTTCGACAGTTATTTTTCGTTTCGCACCTTCCGGTTTCACCTGCTTGGTCACTGTCACAACGAAACTATCCTCATCTGCCGATTTCAACACACCGGTCAGCTTTACGCCATTCCGTGTCAGAACTTCCACCTCATTACCTACATTCTTTTTATATTGTCGAAGCACTTTAAACGGAGAGGTGATACCGGCTGAACCGACTTCCAATTCAAAATCCTCCGCATCCCGATCCAAATGCTCTTCAATGTAGCGGCTTAGTTCCACACAATCGTCTATTGAGACGGCTTCATCATTATCGATTTCCACTACAATCACATTTCCCGGCTGTACTTCCACGCTCACCAGATAATTGGACGAAGAGGCCAATTTCTCTTCCGCCAGCTGTTCTATTACACGCTTGTCTATCATACTTCGCTTTATTTTTAATCATTAACCAGAGAATAAGACCTCGGTTGACACAATAGCCCGCACCTTGGATTCCCTTGCGTTCCGATCATTTTTTTTTACAAAAAGAGGGGACTCACCGCCCCCTCCTCACTATCTCCTCAACGGTTGCAAATATACAAAATAGCCGACAGATTACCAAGAGATAACAGCATAAAACCATACACCTGCTTTTTGCATCTTTGCGGGGTTGAACAAAGAAAAAGCCGTTGCGATTATTCGCAGCGGCTCATCCTCTCCGTAGCGAGACCGAGGATTGAACTCGGGACCTCATGATTATGAATCATGCGCTCTAACCAGCTGAGCTATCTCGCCATCTAATCTGCCTCATCATTTCTGATTGACGCTGCAAAAGTAGAGGTTATTTTCGAACTATGCAAACTTTCTGCAAGTTTTTTTCTCTATTTTTCCGCTATCGACTCCTAATTTATTAATTATGAGATGCTTTTTTAATAGGATTTTTTTTGACGTTTCAATTGTTATAGTTATATTCGCCCTCAAATTATATACCACATGAAAAAAGAAAAATTTTCTATTGAGTACATTTTTAATAATGTCTCATCACTGAGCCTTTGGAATCAGCTAACAACTTCCATGGGGCTTTCCTCTTGGTTCGCCGACAAAGTCGCCGTGAAAAACAATGAATACACTTTCACCTGGCATACAGAAGAACAAAAAGCTAACGCCATTTTGATTTTGCCGGAGGTCTGCATCCGCTATCGGTGGATTAATGAACCTGATCCGATTGCCTACTTCGAGTTTCATATCCACACCATGGAGCTCACAGGAGTTACCGCATTGGAAATCACCGACTTTGCAGAACCTGGAGAGAAAGAAGATGCCATTGATCTTTGGGACTCACAGGTCTACGTACTCAAGCGAACATTAGGAATTTAGGCATGTTTTGCATCTAAAAAGAGGATATTATCGTTTTTTGCACTACTTTTGTCCGAAATCTGAAAGGCATGTTGAAAATAAAACGATTATATACCTTTATGTTGCAGACTTTTCTGCCGCTTTTCTTGATGACGTTCGGAATCTGCCTCTTCATCGTGTTGATGCAGTTTTTGTGGCGATACATCGATGATTTAGTCGGGAAAGGTCTGGCTATTCCCGTATTAGCCGAAATGTTTTTTTATGCGGCACTCTTTTTGGTACCGATGGCGCTGCCGTTGGCCATACTGCTGGCTTCGTTGATGACTTTCGGTAATTTGGGCGAGCGTCTCGAATTGCTTGCCATGAAATCAGCCGGTGTGTCACTTATTCACATCATGCGTCCGTTGACCATCTTCATTTGCATGGTTAGTATTGGCGCTTTCTTCTTTCAGAATAACGTGATGCCTGTGGCACAAGTCAAGCTCTCCACGCTTTTGGCCTCCATAAAACAAAAATCACCGGAACTGGAAATCCCGGAAGGAATCTTCTATAAAGAAATCACTGGCTTTAACGTCTACGTCAAAGAAAAAGACAATCATAGCGGTTTATTGAAGGATTTGATGATTTATGATTATTCAGAAGGCTTCAATAATGCGCGGGTCATTGTGGCTGACTCCGGACGGTTGAAAACATCAGCAGATAAACTCTATTTGATTTTATCTCTTTTCAATGGAGAATCCTTTGAGAACCTTAAAGACCAAAGCAAGCGAAGCCGGGTTAAATCTGCTGTTCCCTACCGCCGTGAATCGTTTGCGACAAAAGACATTTTGATTGCCTTCGATGCGAACTTCAACCGGATGGACGAGTCGTTCATGCAGAACCAATATATGGGGAAGAATCTCCAGAACCTGCAAACGTCAATTGATTCTATGTCGTTAAAATTGGACAGCATCCGAAATAGTAATGCCAAATTGGCCATCCGTCAATCCTATCTCCAGCAATTCACCGCATACGAGTCGAAAGAAGATACGGTTGTCCCGGTGTCCAAAATAGATTCATTGGAACTTGCAGCACAAAATATCTCCGTTAATATTGACTCGATATACAATGCTTTGTCTCCGGGAAAGCAGTCCTCTATACTGAATAAAGCCAAAACACGGATAGATAACACGCGATCCGAACTGGTCTTTAAAGCAGCAGCTTTGGGCGACGAAGCCCAGCGGATGCGTTTACACAAAACCGAATGGCATAAAAAATTCACTTTGTCTGTAGCCTGCATTGTATTCTTCTTCATCGGCGCACCGTTAGGCGCTATTATCCGTAAAGGGGGATTAGGCATGCCGGTGGTCATCTCTGTATTTCTCTTTATCTTTTATTACATTATTGATAATATCGGGTACAAGATGGCTCGAAACGGAATTTGGGACGCATGGGAAGGCATGTGGCTAAGCACAGCCGTACTGGCTCCATTAGGAGCATTCCTGACCTATAAGGCTGCCAACGATTCCGTGATTCTCAATGCCGACACCTATCTCAATGCCCTAAAGAACTTAATAGGGAAACGACCGGGACGCAAAATCGAGAAAAAGGAGGTGATTATCTATGCACCGGATTATGATGCTTTAGTACCTCGATTGCACCAACTGACTGCTGATTCGAAGCAATATATACAAAATCATCGTCGATGGGTAAATTATTTTACCTATTGGAAGTCGGGAGGAAAAGATACGACCGCTGAGGCTCTGGCCGGAGAAATGGAGTCCATCATTGAAGAGTTATGCAATTCTGATCAGAATCTGCTTTTAAATAAATTGATGGATTTTCCGATCATCGGGAGCTATCACCAGCTTGCCAACATCAGCCCGCGTGTCGCTCAAATCATCGGGTTTGTTTTCCCGATAGGCATCCCGATTTACCTGCTTGCGGTCTATCAACGCAAATTATTGTTGCAGGACATTAAAACCGTACAAAAAGTAAGTGGCGAGACGCTTGCGATTATTTTTTCATTACATTTGTCTACACATACAGAATAATATGATTCAATTATGAGTGATTACAAATTAAACACGATTGAAGAGGCTATCGAAGATTTCCGCGAAGGGAAGTTCGTTATTGTAGTTGATGACGAAGACCGGGAGAATGAAGGCGATTTGATTATCGCTGCCGAAAAGGTTACTCCTGAGAAAATCAACTTTATGCTTAAGCACGCCAGAGGAGTACTCTGCGCGCCTATTACTATCTCCCGGTGCGAGGAACTCAATCTCCCGCATCAGGTCTTGAACAACACCTCCGTTTTAGGAACTCCGTTTACGGTAACCATCGATAAACTGGAGGGATGTTCTACCGGTGTTTCAGCAGCTGACCGTGCCGCTACGATCCTCGCACTGGCTGATCCGGCTTCTACACCTGAAACTTTCGGACGTCCCGGACACATCAATCCACTGTATGCACAGGAGAAAGGAGTGCTTCGTCGCGCAGGCCATACCGAAGCGTGTGTGGATATGTGCCGCCTCGCCGGACTTTATCCGGCTGCTGCGCTGATGGAGATCATGAGCGATGATGGAACGATGGCACGTTTGCCGGAACTGCGTCGCTTTGCAGATGAATATGACATCAAACTTATCTCTATTGCCGATTTGATTGCCTACCGTTTAAAGCAGGAATCCATTGTCGAACAGGGTGAGGAAGTAGACCTCCCTACCGAGTATGGCCATTTCCGGCTTATCCCATTCCGCCAGAAAAGCAATGGATTGGAGCATGTGGCTATTATAAAAGGAGAAGTCAAAGGAGATGATCCGGTGCTTGTGCGGGTACACTCTTCTTGCATGACGGGAGATATATTCGGTTCGATGCGTTGCGATTGTGGCGAGCAGCTGCATAAGGCGTTGCGCATGATTGATGCAGAAGGGCGAGGTGCCGTTATTTATCTGAACCAAGAGGGACGTGGCATCGGACTGATGGAAAAGATGAAAGCCTACAAACTGCAAGAGAATGGAATGGATACGATTGAAGCCAATTTGTGTTTAGGGCATCAGGCTGACGAACGTGATTATGGTGTCGGTGCTCAGATTCTTCGTCATATCGGAATCACCAAGATGCGGTTGATGACCAACAATCCTGTAAAGCGTGTAGGATTAGAGGCTTATGGCCTTTCCGTAGTAGAAAACGTTCCTATCGAAGTATCCCCCAATCCGTTTAATGAATTCTATCTGAAAACCAAGAAAGAACGTATGGGGCATACGTTACACAATGTGAAATAAGGAATATGAGGAAACAGTTGGCAAGGGGACAAGAAAACATAGAACCTTGAAGCCTTGTCTACTCGTTTTCTGTAATAAAAAAGACATCCGTAAAAAACATTATATATGGAAACATCATTAAGATTACAAAGATTGTCACCGTCTGAGACGCTGGCAATGTCTCAAAAAAGCAGTGAACTGAAAGCTCAAGGCATCGATGTGATTAACCTGAGCGTTGGAGAACCGGACTTTGACACGCCCGATCATATCAAGGAAGCGGCAAAAAAGGCTATTGACGAAAATTATTCCCGCTATTCGCCTGTAGCCGGCTACCCGGCTTTGCGCAATGCTATTGTTGCCAAACTGAAGAAGGAGAACGGATTGGATTATACAGCAGCCCAGATTTCATGTGCCAACGGGGCCAAGCAATCGGTCTGCAATACAATCATGGCACTGATCAATGCCGGGGATGAGGTTATTATTCCGGCTCCTTATTGGGTCAGTTATCCGGAAATGGTCAAATTGGCCGATGGTACTCCGGTATCTGTTTATGCGGGTATTGAACAAGATTTTAAAATCACGCCGGAACAATTGGAGAAAGCGATTACCCCTAAAACCAAATTACTCATTCTTTGTTCTCCTTCCAATCCGACCGGATCGGTGTATAGCCGAGAGGAATTGAATGGTTTGGCTGATGTATTGGCTAAACATCCGCAAATTTATGTCATCGCAGACGAGATTTACGAACATATCAATTACATCGGAAAGCATGAAAGCATAGCTCAATTTGAAAAGATTCGGGATCGTGTGGTTATTGTCAATGGGGTATCTAAAGCCTACGCCATGACCGGCTGGAGAATCGGATTCATCGCAGGTCCGGAATGGATCGTTAAAGCTGTAAACAAGCTACAAGGACAATATACTTCCGGCCCCTGCTCGGTTTCACAGAAAGCTGCAGAAGCGGCTTATACCGGAACACAGGAACCGGTTGAGGCTATGCGTCAGGCATTCCAACGCCGTCGTGACTTAATTGTTCGCTTGGCTAAAGAGATTCCGGGATTTGAGGTCAATATGCCGGAAGGTGCTTTCTATCTCTTCCCCAAATGCAGCTCTTATTTCGGTAAAAAATTTGGAGACCGTACGGTTAACAGTGCCGCTGATATGGCCATGTATTTACTGGAAGTGGCCCACGTAGCTTGTGTTGGAGGTGGAGCTTTTGGCGCTCCGGACTGCATCCGCATGAGTTATGCAACTTCCGATGAGAATATCATGGAAGCTATGCGCCGTATCAAAGAGGCTTTGGCGAAATTACAATAAGAGATAAATGTGGGGCTGTGTCAAAATGAATGTTTTGATGCAACCCCATTAAGATGTGTAAGAGACACACACCGTTATATTTTTTCGAAAATACTAAAATTGACCGCCCCATAAACCCGGTGTTGACTGAATAAAGGAAGGCTGGAAAAGTCACAAGTCGCCGGATGTTCCATTACGAAAACCCCTCCACTACGCAACAGATTCCGCTCCAATATCCATACCGGGATTTCCGGTAACTCTTTCAAGGCATACGGAGGATCGGCAAATATAAAATCAAAACTCTCCAGAGGTACACTTTGAAGATAGCGGAACGCATCGCCCCGTACCAGATTCAAATCAGAGGTTTTCAACTCTTTGGCCACCTTGGCTATAAAAGAGGCATGGGCATTGTTCTTCTCAACGGATGTCACTTGCCTGCACCCCCGGGACAAAAGCTCAAAAGAAATACTTCCTGTTCCGGCAAAGAGATCCAACGCGTCCAGTCCTTCAAAATCGATCCGATTAGAAAGGACATTAAATATATTTTCCTTGGCGAAATCGGTTGTTGGTCTCGCACTGAATGAAGAGGGAACATCAAAACGACGCCTCCCATACTTACCACTGATGATTCGCATAAGCAGATGGCTTAATTGTTCAACAAATATAAAGCAACCATATCTACGGGTGCCCTCAACACATCCGGTCCCATCAGATAGGCCTCCGAAGGAAGCACCATCGTCTCCACATGTTTTATATAGGTAGAGAGGGCCGGAATCAGTTCCCGTAAGATAGCGGCATCCCCCAAAAGGTGGATCGGATCACTCAATACATTCCAGCGATGCTGTTTCCATACATATAATATATAGTAAAGCATCTCATTTAACGAATGGACCTCAAATCCATTCAAAAAAAGCAATTGTCCCTGCTGATAGCAGGCCAGCTCCATCCTTCCCCCCGAAAGTATTCCATAAACCTGTCGCGACAATTCATATTTGCTCTTCTCCCGCCATAAAGGGAACAGGGCATACAGGTAATGCACAAACTCCGGATTCGAGAACGAACGTTGGCAAAACTCATACGTCTCATGATCCATGCCATATAAGAGGTTCACCTTTTCATCACGGAGCTCATTGGCCAGAACACGCTTTCCGTCCGATTCGCCACAATTAAAACGAAGCAGCTTGTCTTGTTCGTTTTCCAAATAAAAAGCCCAGGGTACCAGCGTATAGTCTGTATCGGTCTGAACGATATACAGATGTTGATAGTCCCAGGCAAGACATTCGTTCGCGAAGAAGCACTCTTTCAGCTCCTCGGCATAGGGGCGGGATGATTTCCACCGTTCTTCACTCAAAAAGAAACTCCCCTTTATCGTAGGATTATAACCGGAAAAAGAAAGTCCATCCGGCAAAAGCCGGATGGACACTCTATAATTTTTGGATTCTTCCGAAAGGATTTCAGGAATATGAAACGCCATAAGCAGAGTTATTATTCCCAGTTACCTGCGTTGTTGTTGATTTCTTCCAATGAACCAACACGCAAGCCCGGATATTTACCTTGCTTTTCAGCTTTATCCTTCAAGTTGAACTCCAGCTGCGGATCCAAGTCATTCAGATACTGATCAAACGGAACCTCGCACACGAACACCTTGATTTCGTAGCCTGAGCCAGACTTCAAGGTAGCTGTATCCATGTGGAATTCTACCTGCTGCGGAGCATCCGGCACATAGCGGATGGCCTCTACGTCATAATCCTTACCCAGCAAAGTGTCTTTGGCCAATACCCAAACCGTATCACGCTTGAAGCCTTTCAAACCATTCTTTTCTACTTCGCTCCAATTGCCAGTTTTCTCTGCCTTTTCTACCATAGCAACAGCCTTCTTTTCGGTCATACCTTTTTCCAGCTGTTCATCAGTCAATACACCTTCCTTGATAACGGTAGGCAACTTTTCCTCTTTCAAGAACTTGATCAAGTCGTCAAAGCTTCCAGCATGCGTCTTGTGTACGTTCTTGTACTCAATCTGAACTTTACGAATATCCATCAGACGGGCGATAATCGCTTTATCGCGAGCTTCCTTGGTATCGTTAAATTCAATCGGACCTGTGATACTCTTGTAACACAAGTAAGCTAGCACCACGATTGCGGCTGCTAATAAAACTTTCAAAGTAACTTTCATGGTTCGTATATATTTTTTGATTTATTTCGTTCGGCAAATTTAAAAAAGAATATTTAATATACTATCTTTGATAGCAAAAATTATTCGAATAAAAT
>DWYO01000232.1 GCA_019118725.1 Candidatus Parabacteroides intestinavium
GCCGGGAACTTTATAATCAAAGACAATTATGATGCAGAAGGTTCTGTTTCCATCATTACAACTGATGATTATGATTATACAGATATGATCGTTGTTGCCGATTGGACGAATACAGAAAATGAGAAAATTGATGAGTATGACGGTCATGCTATTACAGCAGGTAAGTTAACTCAAGAAATGAAAGCAGGATATGTCAAGACTTACCTGAAAATCGAATCACCGGACGTTACATTGGATCCGAAGTCAACGTTCGTAACGATGACATCTGACTTAGGTCTGTGCATCACCATGCAGGAAGACAGTCGCGATGCTATCGCAGCTTCTAACGAACCGATGACCATCCGTTTGTTTGCAACAGATACAGACCGTCAGGTTCCGTCATTCTTGATTGCAACCGGTTATGACAATGCTTCTCAGGGAAGAATGTTCTTGTTCAACCCGGCAGATTCTGTAGACTATTATGTTGCAGAAGGTGCATACGATAAGGAATATCAGTGGGAAGAAGATGTTAATAAGTTAATCTTCAAGCAAGCTTATCTGAATGAAGCAGAAGCAGCTCACGATACTTTGTTTACTACAATTAAGGGTAAGGAAGTCGCTGTATCTAATGTAGCTGATAACAACAAGAATGTACAAGGCGGTTTGGATAAGTTCAAATTCCAGATTGTATTGGCAGATGATGAAGAAGATTTGTATTGGATCCGCCAGAATGGTGCTTATGTACATAGCATTAACGGTAAGTTAACGTTATCTGAAGGTACGACTACAAATGCCATAAAGGTTGAAGTTGAAGCAACTGATATGCCGACCGCAAACGAAGGTATCAATGCTACAGACGAAGCTGTTAAGGTAGTCGCTACCAACGGTGCTGTAATCGTTAAGGGTGCAGAAGGCAAGAACGTAGTAGTAAGCACGATCTTAGGTAAGGTTGTAGCTAACGAAGTGCTGAACTCAGACAATGAGACTATCGCTGCTCCGGCTGGTATCGTAGTGGTATCGGTTGATGGCGAAAGCTTCAAAGTTGCAGTGAAGTAATTGAACAGAACTCCCTCCCCCCTTTCGGGGTACTCCCTCTATAAACAGAGGGAGAGTTTTTTCCCGAATTCCTCCTCTGTTTATAGAGGAGGTGTCGCGGAGCGACGGAGGAGTTGAAAATACAAACAAAGAAATTAGTTCATAATTAAATTATTTAGTTAGGTCTGCACCAAGTATTCTGCGAAGAGGAAAGCAGACAGTAGTATTAATAATAGTGTAAAATATGGCCTGTTGGTAGCTCTGCGAAGAGCAAAAGCAGGATTGATTAAAAGGAAGCTCCGTAATCCGGAAAAGATTACGGGGCTTTTTTTCTATAAGAATGGTATAAAATGAAAGTATTGTTGATTCGTTTGTTTACTATTCGTACCTTTGAAGCAGGTTAAGTTTGTAAGTTTATGTTAGTTTTTATGAAAAGACAAGGACTTCTTTTAGGTATATTCCTCTTCATGGCTCAACTGACTTTTGGGCAGACTTTGAAAGGCGTTGTGTTTGACAAAGAGACGCACGAACCGCTGACAGGTGTCAATATATCCTATAAAAAAATAAACGGAGAGACCGATGGGACGATTTCCGGGGCCGATGGCTCCTATGAATTACAGCTTCCGGCGGGAGGCGTGGATGTGCTGTTCAGCTATATCGGCTATGAGAATGAATCCGTGCCGTTGGTACTGAAAGGAAAAGATGTCCGGGAATTGAATATCTATATGCAGACCGCGTCTACGCTGTTAGGCGATGTAGTAATCAGTGCCGGACGGTTTGAGCAGAAGTTGAGTGATGTAACGGTCTCTTTGGATTTGTTGAAAGCCGCAGATATCGAACGGCAGGCACCGACTAACTTGAGCGCGACCTTGAATACCATGCCCGGTGTGGATATCAATGACAAACAGCCCTCTATCCGCGGAGGTAACGGCTGGATGTATGGCGTGGGTTCCCGTTCGGCGGTATTGATTGACGGCATGAACGCCTTGAGTTCCGGGAACGGTGTGATTAATTGGAACATCATCCCGATGGAGAATATAGACCAGGTAGAGGTGATGAAAGGAGCCTCTTCGGTGCTTTATGGCTCTTCCGCCTTGAACGGGGTAATCAATATCCGTACCAAGCGCCCGAGTCTGACGCCATCCACGACAGCCCGTGCTTATGTGGGCATCTATGGAAATCCGGCTCAAGACAGTTATCAATGGAGCAGCAAATCGTTTTGGAAAGAGGGAAAGTATGAAGTAGAACCATTCCTGCGCAAAAGTATATTTTCCGGTATTCGGAATCCTTTGTATGAAGGGGTCGATTTCTCTCATGCACGGCGAATCGGGAATTTCGATGTGTCGGCCGGAATGAATCTTTTCACGGATGAAGGCTATCGTGAGCAGGGATATAACAAGCGTTTCCGTGCGGGTGGGAATATGACCTACCATCATCCGCTGAAAGAGGGCAAATTGATGAACTACGGTTTCAACCTGAATTACCTGAGCGATCAATATGCCGATTTCTTTATCTGGCGTTCGCCCGTCGAGGCTTATCGCCCTTCTCCATTCGCCAATATGGGACGTGAAGGGAATACCTTTTACATTGACCCTTTCTTCAATTATACCAATCCGAACAACCAGACCTCCCATCGCTTGAAAGCACGTTTTTATTATCGGGGAGATAATATTATCCAGGGAAGTTCGAATCGGCAAAGTATTTTGGATATCTTGGGAAATATGGGGACAGATGTCGGGGCTATCAGCAATCTGGTTCAAGAAGTTCAAGGAGGTGATTACACATCTTTGCAACCTATCCTCTCCCCGATATTGCAAGGCAACTTGACCGGAGCGGTGGATGGTGCGGTCGGTCTGTTGAATACCCTTTTTCCGACGGCTACGACCGCCGATTATTGTGACTTATTGGCTTGGATGATGCAGCACGGATTGCCGAAAGATGAATCGGATTTGATCCCGTGGCTTTCGCAAACGGCAGATGGAAAAGAGGAGCCGACCTCCATTGATAAGAACTATACGTATTATTTGGATTACCAGTTTACCAAGAAATGGGATAGTGGAACACAGATTACTACCGGTGTTACTTATGAGCATATGAAGAGCGTGTCGAAGACAACCGGAACGCATGAGAGCGATAATGCCGCTTTCTTCCTGCAATATGACCAGCGTTTCTTTGACCGGTTGAGTGTCTCGGCCGGAATGCGTGCGGAATATTATCGGGTAGACGATTATTTGCGGGAAGCGGAAACGAAAGTGTTCGGGACGAATATTCCGGTACGGCCTATTTTTCGCGCCGGATTGAATTATCAATTGGCCGATTACAGTTTCCTCCGTGCCAGTGTGGGGCAGGGGTATCGTTATCCCTCTTTGACCGAGAAATATGCGCGTAAGGATATTGGTGGAGTTGGTGTTTATCCGAATGCCGACCTGAAAGCCGAGAAGGGCATGAATGCGGAAATCGGATTCAAGCAGGGATATAAGTTCGGGAATCTGAAAGGTTTCTTGGATGTGGCCGGATTTTATACGCAATATTCGGATATGATTGAATTCCGCTTCGGTTTCTTCAACAATACCACTTTTGAACCGATCAACGGAGTAGGGGATGTAATCGGTATGGCGCTTCGAGGAGAGATGCCGGGGATTGGCGCACAGTTTTATAATGTGTCGAAAGCTCGGATTTATGGTACGGAAATCAGTACGAATGGAGTTTACGAGTTCAATCCGGATGCATCGCTCACGTATAATTTAGGGTATATCTATCTGGAACCTGAAGATGTGAATTATAAAGAAAAGAACGAGCTGGAAGCGACTTATACCGATCCGCTTCAGATGAAGGAAAAATCGAATACCTCCAAGTATTTGAAGTACCGCCAGAAGCACACCTTCAAGACCGTGCTGGATTTTCATTGGAAACGCCTCAGCCTCGGCACGAATATTATTTGGAAAAGCAAGACTTTGGCGGTAGATTATATTATGGTAGACGAACGTCCGAAAGTTCAACCGGAGATTATGGACTATGTGCGTGATATTATCTTCGGAAATATCGGCGGAGAGACACTGCATACGTATTGGGAACGGCAGAACACGGATTATTGTACCGTAGACCTTCGCGCCGGTTTCCGGATAACTCAATCTGCGTCCTTGCAATTCATGATCAACAACCTGTTCAATAAAGAATACAGCACGCGCCCCATGGCCGTTGCGACTCCGCGTACCTATGTGATGCAGGTGAATTTAAAGTTTTAATGTACTTGTACTTTTACCGTTTCGGTTCCCTGATGGCTCTGCAGGGTTACCAGGTAAATGCCCTGACTTAATCCGGAAATGACTTGGTCTCCCTCTGTAGAGGCAGAATAGACCATGCGTCCGGACAGGGTGTATACCGATAAATTCCCTGTCTTCGGGCATTCGATACGGAGACTCCCCTTACCCGAATAGACTTTCAGGTCACTTTGTGGAGCGATAGTTTCGTTCCCGGTGGCCGGAGTCCCTTTCTCTCTTTAAAAAAGTTATTTTTGCAAATATCGGAATTAATTTAAGATGAGGACTATATTATTTGTTAAATAGGAAGAATTGGACAAAAGTTTCACCTTATAGGAGGATTCTCCGGATTTGAACGGACGAAAAGTGTCTCTTATGCTTTTCCTCAATAAGCCTTTTGTTGGGATAGAAGGATGGAGCTCTGTCATTTTTTTTATAAATTCATGCCGGAAAAAGCGGATTCATATATTATTTTTTAAGATATTTGTAATTCAAAACTTTAAAATAAAAGTTATGCGTAAGATTTTTTACACTTTAGGATGTTTTGCTCTTCTCTTTTTAGGAGCTTGTACACCCAACGGAGGCTCTTCAGTCCCGTATGAATCGGTTCCGAACGATCCGATGAAAGCCCGTATCTATACGTTGGATAACGGCTTGAAAGTTTACCTTACTGTAAATAAAGAAACCCCGAGGATTCAGACTTATATAGCCGTTCGCGTGGGCGGAAAGAATGACCCTGCCGAAACCACGGGTTTGGCGCACTACTTTGAACATATCATGTTTAAGGGAACGCAAAAGTTCGGCACGACAAATTATGAAGCCGAGAAGCCGATGCTAGATGAAATCGAACGGCTTTTTGAAGTTTACCGTAAAACGACAGACGAGGCTGAGCGGAAAGTGATTTATCATCAGATTGACAGCGTTTCTTATGAGGCATCTAAATTGGCGATACCGAATGAGTACGATAAACTGATGGCGGCTATCGGAGCGAACGGGACCAATGCTTATACCGGTTTTGACCAGACGGTTTATGTGGAGGATATTCCTTCGAACGAAGTGGAAAATTGGGCAAAGATTCAATCTGACCGTTTTCAGCATGCGGTGATCCGTGGATTCCATACGGAATTGGAGACGGTCTATGAGGAGAAAAACATGTCTCTGACGCAAGACGGACGCAAGATGTATGAAGCCGTGCTTCAAGGATTGTATCCGGACTATCCTTACGGGACGCAGACCGTATTGGGTACGCAGGAACAATTGAAGAATCCGTCTATCACCAATATCAAGGAATATTTCAAGACTTGGTATGTGCCGAATAATATCGCTATCTGTATGTCCGGCGATTTGGATCCGGATAAGACGATCGCGATTATCCAGAAGTATTTCGGTGAGATGAAGCCGAACGAGAACTTACCGGCTCGTCCTGAACCTAAAGCCAATCCGATTACCGCTCCGGTAACGAAGGAGGTGCTGGGACCGGATGCGGAGAGCGTGGCGCTTGCTTGGCGTATTCCGAGTGATATCCAGTCGGATAATCTGATGTCGCTGGCCAGTGCCATGTTATATAATGGCAAGGCTGGATTGCTGGATGTGGATCTGACCCAACAACAGAAGGTGCTTTATTGTTATTCGGGTGATTTAGGATTGTCCGACTATAATACCTATATGATAGCCGGAGGTCCGAAACAGGGACAGACCTTGGACGAAGTAAAGGATCTTTTTCTGGCCGAAGTGGATAAACTGAAGAAGGGTGAGTTTGACGATGACCTTTTGCAGGCTACCATCAATAATTATAAGCTGGGCTATATGCAGCAGTTAGAGGACAATAGCAGCCGTGCGGATATGTTTGTGTCGGCATTTATTGATGGAGATGAATGGACGGATATGGTTAACCAGATTGACCAGCTGAGTCAAATCACCAAACAAGACATCGTAGATTTCGCAAACCAATATTTCGGAGATAATTATGTGGTAGTCTATAAGAAACAGGGCAAGGATCCGAACGAGAAGAAAATGGATAAACCGGAAATCACGCCTATCGTGATGAACCGGGATAGCTCCAGCGCGTTCTTGCGTGAGATTCAGGCTTCAAAAGTTGCGCCTATCGAACCTGTTTTCCTTGATTTTTCGAAGGATATGCAACAATTGAAGGCGAAGTCGGATATCCCGGTATTGTATAAGGAAAATACATCCAATGATTTGTTTTCGCTGATGTATGTTTTCGAAATGGGAACCAACAACGATAAGGCAATGGGAACAGCGTTTGATTATCTCTCTTATTTGGGCACTTCCAAGAAGAGCTTGCAGGAAATCAATCTGGAATTTTATAAACTGGCTTGTCATTTCGGTGTTTATCCCGGAAGTAGCCGTACTTACGTTACGTTGAGCGGATTGCGCGAGAATATGCCTCAGGCTATGGCTTTGTTTGAGGAGCTGCTGGCCGATGCTCAGGTTAATCAGGAAGCCTATGCGAATTTGGCGAACGATATCCTGAAGAGCCGTGCGGATGCGAAATTGAATCAAAGTTCGAACTTCAGCCATCTGATCCAGTATGCCGTATGGGGACCCAATTCACCGGTTACTCACGTGCTTTCATCGGCTGAGTTGCAACAGATGAACCCGCAGGAACTGGTAGACCGTATTCATAAAATCAATACCTTTGAGCATAAGATATTGTATTATGGCCCGGAAAAGCCGGAAGCATTGGTTGAAATCATCAACAAGTATCACCAAGTGCCGGATAAACTGACCCCGGTACCGGAAGCTCCCGATTTCCAGATGCTGGAAACACCTGAAAACAAGGTTTATTTTGCCCAATATGACGCAAAACAAATTTACTTGGCTTCTATCTCCAATCGCGGAGAGAAATTTGATGTTGCTATCGAGCCTACCTTGAATATGTATAACGAATATTTCGGTGGCGGTATGAACTCGATTGTATTCCAGGAGATGCGTGAATCGCGTGCGTTGGCTTATTCGGCTGGTGCCTATCTGGTCTCTCCGTCTAAGTTGAAATATCCGTATTTCTATCAGACATTTATCGCTACGCAGAATGATAAGATGCTGGATGCCATTGAGGCGTTCAATGAGATCATCAACAATATGCCGGAGTCGGAGCGTGCGTTTAATTTGGCGAAAGAGTCCTTGATAACCCGTTTGCGTACGGATCGTATTACGGGTGAGAATGTCCTTTGGGCTTATTTGAACGCGCAGGATTTGGGCTTGTCGGTTGACCAACGTAAAGCGTTGTTCGAGCAGGCGCAGAGCATGACACTCGACCAGATCAAGGCATTCCAGGAGAAATGGGTGAAAGGTCGTACTTTCGTCTATGTGGTCTTGGGGGATGAGAAAGATTTGGATATGAAGGGATTGTCCAAATATGGAAATATCCAGAAGTTGAGCCAGGAAGAGATATTCGGATATTAACAATTAAATAACAAAACTAAATTTATGAAGACAAAAACTTTATTGACAGCAGTTGTGGCCTTGGCCATAGGCATGGTCTCTTGTTCGAACGAGCCGACCACCAAGATTCCGGTGTATGGCTGGCAAGGTGAAGGCGAAAATGTTTCGGCTGAGTCGATTAACTCGGATTTTAAGAAGTGGAAATCACATGGTCTGGACGGTATGTGTTATAATGCCGGCGGATTTAATGTGGAGAAACATGCAAGAGCCGCTAAAATAGCTCATGACAACGGATTGGAATATCATGCATGGATTCCGAGTATGTTGAAAGGGGATGCGGATTCTACGTGGTATGCCGTGAATCGTAAAGGAGAATCGGCCTATACCGTTCAGGCATACGTCCCGTATTACAAATGTATGTGTCCGAATAATCCGGATGTGATTAATTATTTGGTTACAGAGTATGGGAAAATTGCTGATATTCCGGAGGTGGATTATGTACACTTGGATTATATCCGGTATGTCGATGTCATCTTGGCCCGTGGTTTGTGGGATAAGTATGGCTTGGTGATGAATGAGGAATATCCTACGGCCGACTATTGTTATTGTGATAAGTGCGTGGCTGATTTTAAAGAGGCTACAGGCATTGATATCAAAGCCGTAGAAGATCCGTCAACTTGTCAGGAATGGAAAGAGTTCCGTTATCATGTTATCACGAATTTGGTCGGAAAGATAGCCGATGCGGTTCATGCTAAAGGCAAGAAGATCAGTGCGGCGGTGTTCCCTGGCCCTGAATCTTATGCTAAGAAGTTGGTGCGTCAGGAATGGAATAAATGGAATATCGATGCCTTCTTCCCGATGAACTATAACGATTTCTATTTGGAACCGGCCTCTTGGGTAGGTGAAATCACCCGGGAAGAGGTTGCATCGGTAAACGGACAGAAGCCGATATATAGTGGCTTGTTCATCTGTAAGGATTGGAAGAACAAGGCTAACATCAAAGATCCCGAAGGACACGGATTGATCCCTTCTGAGATAGCTGAGGCGGTACGGGGTTCTATGGAGGCCGGAGCAGCCGGTGTGGCTCTGTTTATTCCATCGAATATGACGGATGAGCATTGGGCTGAATTTGACAAGGCTATCCATCAGACCTATCAGGTGAAGAAATAAGTTTAAGGACGGTGCGTCAGAATGGGTAATCTGCTTCGTTGCTTTCGGAATGAGGGTGCTGTTATTTACAGGAGTAAACTCCATTCCCCTCACTCTCAGCATCTGGCATCTTACTCATTCTGACGCACTTTATAGGGAGTGTGGCAAAATTTGATGTTGACACACTCCTATTAAGAAGCTGTTTGGAATTTATTCCAGCTTCTAAAGACGTTATTTCAATTTATCATATTCTTCGTCCGATACCGGCTCCAGCCATTCATTGGACGTATTCTCACCGGGAATCTCAAAAGCCAGGTGAGCGAACCAGCTATCAGCCGCAGCTCCATGCCAATGTTTTACATTTGCCGGGATATGGATTACATCACCCGGAAGCATCTGAACGGCCGGTTTGCCCTCTTCTTGATACCAGCCTTTTCCGGCTACACAAACCAGCATTTGACCTCCGCCTTTGGTGGCATGGTGAATGTGCCAGTTATTCCGGCATCGGGGTTCGAAGGTTACGTTTGAGAAAGGAACCTGTTCGGTAGATACACGGGCCAGATAGCTGTTCCCGATGAAGTACTTGGCGTATGCCGTGTTCGGCTCTCCGATCGGAAAAATCATCTCCCGCTGGAAAGCGGCTTTGCCATTATCTTCTGTTACATCATCCGCCCAGACATCTTTTGCCAGACGGAACGCTCCCCAGGCATTAGGCCATCCGGCATAAAATGCGATGTGGGTGAGGATTTCTGAGATCTCGGTACGGGTTACGCCATTGCTTTTGGCAAATTGCAGATGGTGCGTGAGCGAAGAATCAATGATACCCTTTCCAATGAGTGTAGCTATGGTAATCATACTACGGTCGTGCGGACTGAGGCCCGGACGGTTCCAGACTTCCCCGAAGAGGACGTCATCATTCAGTTCCGCAAATTTAGGCGCAAATTCGCCCAGTTGGGTACGACCGGCGGTTTGCGTAATCTTTTCTTGTGCCATAATCATTTGAATATTAGTAATAGTTACGATTAATGCTAAAAATAAAATCTTTCTCATAAGGCTGATATTTTTGTGTTTGATAGGACAAAAGTAGGGAATGTTCGGCATCGGAATGTAAACGTATTACAGACATTTGTACCTATTTTACAGAACACCCTTTCCTCTTTTCCAGTTCATGCCTATGATTGATTCCGTTTATGCCTATGTTTCCTTTTGTTTATGCCTATCTTCTCATTCGTTTATGCCGAACTTTTTTGAGGAATACAAACGGCTTTAAATCAGATGTTTGAAAATATGTGGAAAGGGAAATATACTTTTTTCGTCTTTTCTCCGTTTTCATTACAGGAAATCAATGTATCTTTGAATCCATTTTTAGAATCTATATATGAGGAAATTCTTATACATTATTTGTATATGCTTGTTGACAAGCGTGGTACAGGCGCAGATTGGCGATGAGGCTTATAGCTTTTTGCGCCTTCCGACGTCAACCCATGCCAATGCGATAGGAGGGCATACCGTTTCGCTGGTCGATCCGGACCCATCGTTGGGCTTCCATAATCCGGCCCTGTTGGGAGGCGAAATGGATAATATGTTGAATCTGAATTATATGAATTATATATCGGATGTTAACGTAGGAAGTGCCATTTACACCAAAGCATTCAAGGATAAAGGGGCATGGGGGGTAGGAGCGAGCTTCTTTAGCTATGGAAATATTCAGGAATATTCGGAAGAGAACCAATATTTGGGTGATATTTCCGCCAAAGATATTGCCGTGCAGGGCTTTTTCTCGTATGACTTGAGCGAAAAATGGCGCGGAGGTCTCTCGCTTAAGTTGCTTTATTCGACCATGGCCGATTATAATTCGTTTGGCTTGGGTGTGGATGCCGGTTTGAGTTATTACGATTCGGAGAAGAAGTTTTCGTTCGGATTTGTATTGAAGAATGTCGGGACGCAATTGAAGGCTTATTATGATGAACGGCAAAAGATGCCATGGGATATTCAGCTGGGTATCACGAAACAAATGGAACATGCGCCGATTCGCTTCTCGCTTACGGCGATGTATTTGAATCGCTGGAAGTTTGATTATGTGGATACGGATTCGGAGTATGATGGCGATAACTTTGGAAAGGCTTTGTTGAAGCACTTCGTTATAGGTGTGGATTGGGTTCCGTCAGACAATTTCTGGGTAGGACTCGGATATAACCCCAAGCGGGCTATGGATATGAAGTTTGATGGCGGGAGTGCTTTGTCGGGGTTCTCTGCCGGTGCCGGTCTGCATATCAAGATGTTTGATGTCGGTGCCTCAGTCGCAAAATATCATCCGTCAGCACTTTCGCTGATGGTGAGCATATCGACTCGGTTTTCGGATTTTAAATTGTAGGAGGTTATTTATTCTAAGAAGCTGCATAAATATTTTCCGAAGAAATTCAAAACAGTTTCTAACTTCTTGAAGATAAAGAAATATGAAAAAAATAGTAATAGCAATAGATGGCCATTCATCGAGTGGAAAAAGTACGATGGCTAAGGATTTGGCCCGCGAAATAGGATATATCTATATTGATACGGGGGCTATGTATCGGGCAGTAACTTTATATGCCTTGCAACATCATTATATTCAAGGGAATGTGATTGATGAGGAGGCTTTGAAGGCGGATATGGACAAGATAGATATCTCCTTTCAATATAATGCGGAAACCGGTCGGCCGGATACTTTTCTGAATGGGAAGAAGGTGGAAAAGGAAATCCGGACTATGGAGGTTTCAGACAAGGTGAGCCCGATTGCAGCTTTGGGATTTGTACGTCGGGCTATGGTCGCCAAGCAACAGGAGATAGGCAAGGCGAAAGGTGTGGTTATGGACGGACGGGATATCGGTACGGTTGTCTTTCCGGATGCCGAGTTGAAGTTGTTTGTTACCGCCTCGCCCGAAGTCCGTGCACGTCGCCGGTGGGAGGAATTACAGGCTAAAGGTGAATCTGTTTCGTATGAAGAGGTGTTGGCTAATGTGAAAAAGCGGGATTATATCGATTCGACTCGCGCGGAAAGTCCGCTTCGCCAGGCTCCGGATGCCATTGTGCTGGATAATTCCGACATGACGATCGCCGAGCAGAAGCAATGGCTCATGCGCCAGGTGAAGGCAATAATCGACAAGGAATAAGAGAACTCGTTTTTGTTTTTTTAATTTTTAATTGGATAACGTGGTCGTTGAAATAGACAAAAGTTCCGGATTTTGTTTCGGGGTGGTAAATGCCATCAGTAGTGCCGAACGGGAATTGGGCAATACCGATATTTTGTATTGTCTGGGTGATATCGTGCATAATAGCCTGGAGGTGGAACGCTTGGAGGCGTTGGGACTACGGACTATCGATCATGAAGAGTTCTCCCGTTTGCAAGGGAAGAAAGTCTTGCTACGGGCGCATGGCGAGCCGCCTTCTACTTACCAGACGGCAGAACGGAATCATATCCAGATAATAGACGCCACTTGCCCGGTTGTCCTGCAATTGCAAAAGAAAATTCATCGTTGTTATGAGGCAACGCGAGAGAGTAATACGCAATTGGTGATTTACGGGAAGAAGGGGCATGCGGAGGTGAACGGATTGGTGGGGCAAACCGAGGGTACGGCCATTGTCATAGAGAAGGTTGAGGATTTGGATAAGCTGGATTTTTCCCGTCCTATAGCCTTGTTTTCCCAGACCACAAAGTCTTTGGATGGATTTCGGAATATTGTTTCCGAAATAAAGTGCCGCATCTCACCCGATGCTGTGTTCAATTATTATGATACGATATGCCGCCAGGTGGCCAACCGGTTGCCTAACATACAGAAGTTCGCTTCAGCGCATGATTGGGTTTATTTTGTGGCTGGAAAGAAGAGTTCGAACGGAAAGATGCTCTTTGAAGAGTGCCGGAAGGCTAATCCGAATACTCAGTTCATCTCGGCGGCTGATGAGATAACGGAACGTTTGCCGGAATTTGTTTCTAAAGTGGGGGTGTGCGGGGCGACTTCTACCCCTAAATGGCTGATGGAAGAAATTGCGGAGAAAATCAAGCAGGTTAATGCTTGATAATTGCTAAAATTGTATTTCAAACCGCAATTTCTTAGTTTATCATTCATCATTCTTCATTTATAAGTATTATTTTTGCGTTGAATTTTTAAACAGAGAATCCTATGCCTGCTATTAAGTGTATTGGAATTTTAACTTCCGGGGGCGATGCTCCGGGAATGAATGCAGCTATCCGTGCCGTGACACGTGCTGCTATTTATAATGGTATCCGAGTAAAAGGTATTTATCGTGGCTATAAAGGCATGATTACCGATGAGATTGAAGAATTTAGAACTCAGAATGTAAGTAACATTATCCAACGAGGCGGAACGATCCTGAAAACAGCGCGTTGTATGGAGTTCAAGACTCCGGAAGGACGTAAGCAAGCGTATGACAAGCTGTGCGAGCATGGTATCGACTCATTGGTTGTTATCGGTGGTGATGGATCTTTGACGGGAGCTCGTATCTTTGCTGAAGAATTTAATATGCCGATTGTCGGACTTCCGGGTACGATTGATAATGACTTGTGGGGGACAGATGTGACTATCGGATATGACACCGCATTGAATACAATTATGGAATGTGTGGATAAGATTCGCGATACAGCGACTTCCCACGAGCGTCTTTTCTTTATCGAAGTCATGGGGCGTGATGCCGGATTCCTCGCACTGAACGGGGCAATAGCTTCGGGTGCAGAGGCTGCTATTATCCCGGAAATATCTTTGGAGAAGGACCAGTTGGCTGAGATGATTGAAACCGGTTTCCGCAAGTCCAAGAACAGTAGTATCGTATTGGTGGCTGAAAGTGATGTGACAGGCGGTGCAATGGGTGTGGCTGAACGTGTAAAGAAAGAGTATCCGCAGTTTGAAGTGCGTGTTTCTATTCTGGGACACCTGCAACGCGGTGGTTCTCCTTCGGCTCAAGATAGAATATTGGCAACGCGCATGGGAGTAGCAGCAGTGGATGCTTTGATGGACGGACAACGTAATGTGATGATCGGCATTCAGAATGACGAGATTGTCAATGTGCCTTTCTCAAAAGCAATCAAGAATAATAAGCCGATTAATCGGGACTTGTTGAACGCATTGCGGATATCTTCTATTTGATATATAGAACTATTTTATTGATAATAACAGGAAAAGCTGCTGAGGTACATGGGTACCAAGGCAGCTTTTTTGTAAAGTGGGTGTAGCGTGAATCTGTATCATGATTGCCTTGTCTCCTCGTTAACTTGTTATTTGCCAATTAAGAAGCTGTTTTGAATTTCTTCGGAAAATAGTTATGCAGCTTTTTCTAAATTTGTTTCCGGTCTTTTTCCCCGTTCATATTCGTCACATAGCCCGCTATGCTCCTCATAAGAACAAATAAAAATCCTCGAAAACATTCTTTATAAAAAGCCGGAATAAATTCCAAACAGCTTCTAACTTGAGCTTACGAAAGTTGAATTATTGAGCGAAATTATTTGAGGGATAAACGGACGTAATTCAGGCGCGTATATCGGGTGCCTTTGTAAAGGAAAGTCTGGGATATGCGGGCTGAAGCAATATGTATGATTTCGTTTATGTGAAAAGTATGTTCCAATGCGGATAAATGGCCGGATTCCATGCTGGGGTATTGCGCAGCAATGGAAGCAATAGCCCGATTCCCCTCACGGTCTTTCAAATAAAGCACTTGCGATACATAAAAATAAACGGTTGTCCCGACCACCCGTGTTTTGTAAGGATCATCTTGCAGGCGGATATGGGTGATTTGGAAATGGATATCTTTGATAGTCTCTCCTTTTTTGCCTAAATACCGGGAAACATCTTTTTCTGAATTCTTTTTTTGCCTCGCTAAATCCAAATAGACCGATACGTACGCTTGTGCCATACGGACGAAACGTTCCTGCTTGGGAATTTTTGGGGTGTATTTATTCGCTATCCAGATCAGGTAAGAAGGGTCAATGCGGAATACTTCATGCAGGTAATGGCCGCGATATTTCCCGAAACCGATCAAATCGTCTCCTTTTGTCTCCATTCTTTTTTCGTTGTATTCTACCAGAAAAAGTTTTCGGGGGGACTTAAAGAACAAGGAGCTTACTTTACGGAGTGATTCTTCTATGGATTCGGTCAAATCATAAAGATACAAGATGGCGGTCCGCTCAACCAACGGAGAATAAAACCAAAGCGAATAGCATGATTTGCCTGCATGAGGCAAGACAATCAGGTAAGCTCCGGAAACCTTATAGGATTCACGTCCCTCATTGTAATGCAATAACTGCTCATACAGCTGTTGCTGTTCTTCTGCTTTTAATCCGGGTATGGTCGGTTTAGCCATATTCTATAAGAAAAAAATCAGGCGCGGATTCCGCGGAACTTATTGCCTATTACTTTAAAATCCGCGAATCCGTGCCTAATAGAATTAACAAACACGTATTACTTGAAAATTTAACGAATAACGCCTAATTTGGATGCACTGACGAAATCAAGGATATGTTGTATCTCTTCACTCATCGGCACCTGGTCTTTAATCATGAACAAGGCATCCAGTACACTGGTATTGCCTTGGAACAAGATTCGGTACGCATGGCTGATGTGTTTGATGACCTTTTCGGAAAAGCCTTCGTGTCCCATTACCACGGCATTGACACCGTGATATATGGTCGGTTCGCCTGCTCCGATGATATAAGGCGGAATATCTTTCCGGAAGCGGCAGCCGGTCTGAAGCATCGCCCACCGACCTACACGTGTTCCCTGACTCATCAGGATATTTCCGCCGAAGATAACACAATCTTCTATCACGCAGTTCCCGGAGACTTTGCTGCCATATCCCAAGACACAATGACTTCCAACCTTTGTGTCGTGGCAGATATGAACCCCTTCGTGAAGGAAACTGTTATTCCCAATTTCAGTCTGTCCGTCGGCTGTCGTCGCACGGTTGACTACTACATTCTCACGAATTACGTTATTATCACCGAGGACACATAACGTATCACCGCCTTTATACTTAAAGTCTTGCGGCTCTGCGCCCAGTACCGCACCTTGAAAAATACGGTTTGCTTTTCCCATCCGTGTGCCGCTCATGATGCTGGCATACGGCATGATTTCACAGTCATCGCCAATCTCCACATTTCGGTCGATATAGGCGAAAGGATAAATTGTAACGTTGTTTCCGATCTTAGCGGAAGGATCAACGTGAGCTAAAGGGCTAATCATAGCATTTTATAGTAAAGTTAATCAATTATCTACCACCACCGACAGCGCTGTACAACGTGATAACTGCTTGTATGCGTTGAATATTATCAGAAACTTCCGTCAGTTGTGCGCTCAGCAAGTTCTGTTGCGAAGTCAAGATTTCCAAATAGGTTGCATCACCGCTCTGGAACAAATCTTTTGTATGAGAGACAGCTTTTTTCAATTGCTCAACCTGCGCTTGGTCATGAACCAGCATTTTATTGGTTGCGTCATATAGGTGTAAAGCATCGCTCACTTCTTGTCCGGCCTCTAAGATTGTTTGCTGATAATTCATTTTAGCAATCTGCTCTTCAGCCTTTGAAACTTTCAGGTTAGCCACCAACTTACCATTATTAAAGATAGGTTGTGCTAACGAAGCCAATGCCTGGAACATGAATTCTCCCGGGTTGGAAATAGTTATGCCTGAGCCATTCGTCCAACCGGCTGTCGCTGTAATATTTATACCTGGATAGAAAGCTGCACGAGCTTGGTTTGTCGTGTAATAAGCGCTTGCCAAATTCATTTCGGCAATCTTTACATCCGGACGATTCTCCAGCAATTGCAAAGGAACACCTGTCAGTATTTCTTCCGGCATGACTTGTTCTTCCAATGTCCCTCGGTCGATATGCTGAGGAGCTTTTGCCAATAATACCGACAAGGAGTTTTCTGTTTCACGTACTTGGCGTTTCAGATTAATCAAAGAAGCTTGTACCTGTTCATACGCAGCACGGGTCTGGGTTACAGCAGCCTCGGTTGTCATGCCGGCAATCTTCATTGCTTCCATGACACGGACATTTTCCTTGTAAATATCAACGGTTTCCGCAGTAATCTCTACCTGTCGATCCAGCATCAGCAACGTATAATACAAGTTTGCTATGCCACAAATAACTTGAGAACGGACAGCCTGCTGGGAATACTGGCTTTGCAGATAAGCAGTCTTCTGGCTACGGCTTGCGTTCAGCAGTTTGCCGAACAAATCCACTTCCCAACTGGCAGCCAATGGCGTTGAATAGGCTTTCGCCCAGTCACTTTCCCCTATGGTCGTTATTGTCCCTTGAGGAGCAAAATTAATCGAAGGCAAGAACGACAACCGAGCGGAAGTCAATAATACCTTAGCCTCTTCCACACGGAGGATAGCCGCTTGCATATCCACGTTATTGGCCAAGCCCTCTTCAATCAACACCTGCAACTTCGGGTCGCGGAAGATTTCCTGCCACGGAAGATTCCCGATGCTTGCTGTATCCGTAGCAGCCAATGTGTCTGTAAGGGATACCGGATCGCGATAGATTCCTTCTGCCGTAATGTCTTCCGGGCGATCATACGCTTTATAGATGTGGCAACTGCTAAGCAGCGCAGTTGCACACATCATCATAACTATATTTTTTTTCTTCATATTCAATTATTCTTCTTTGCGTATTGTTCAATTTCTGTATTCATATCGCTATTATCCAAATCATCCCATTCAAGCGGTTTGATCTTTTCCTGCAAGTACTGGAATGCCACGAACAATACCGGAACGATAAATATCTGACATATCATACCGATTAACATACCACCGATGGCAGAAGCTCCCAACGTACGGTTACCGTGGGCACCTACTCCGAAGGCAAACATCAACGGAAGCAAACCGATGATCATGGCCAATGAGGTCATCAAGATAGGACGCAAACGGGCACCGGCACCCAACACAGCTGCCCATGTCAAACTCATACCCATCTTACGACGGTCAAGGGCGAACTCTACAATCAAGATCGCGTTCTTGGCCAACAGACCCATCAACATAATCAATGCGATCTGCATATAGATATCGTTTGACATTGAACCCATGATCATCTTCAAAGCCGGAATGCTGCCTAACGAGTTCATGCCGTTTACGAACAAGAAGCTTCCGAGCAAACCGAACGGAATGGAAAGTAATACGGCCAAAGGCAACATGTAACTTTCGTATTGCGCACTCAGCAACAGGTAAACGAATACCAAACACAAGACGAAGATAATCGCTGTTGTATTTGTGGTCTGTGCTTCTTCACGCGCCATACCACCCAATTCGTAGTCGAAGCCGGCCGGCAAGTTCTGGTTGGCTACCTCTTCGATTGCCTGCAATGCCTGACCTGAAGTGTAGCCGGCTGCCGGTGAAACCATTACCTGAATAGAGGTGTACAGGTTGAAACGGCTGATCACGTCCGGTCCGTAAATCTTCTTGAAAGAAGCGAACTGTGAAATCGGAGCCATCTCTCCATCGCTACCGCGTACTTTAATACGGTTCAACGACTCCAGATTCTTGGTCGCATCCGGTTCTGCCTGAATCATGACACGGTACATCTTACCAAAGCTATTGAAGTTGGATGCATAAATACCACCGAAGTAACCTTGCATTGTAGTCAAGATATCACTCGGACTGATGCCTGCCTTCTTACAAGCCGCCGCATCGATATCAATCTGGTATTGCGGGAAGCTCGGGTTGAAGTTGGTTCGTGCCGAATTGATTTCCGGACGCTCTTCCAAAGCCGCATTATATGAATTTACAATCTCAAAGAAACGATTCAAATCACCACCGGTCTTATCCTGCATGTTCAACTCGATATCCGTAGAAATTGAATAACCCGGAATCATAGGCGGAGCGAAGAACAATACCTGTGCGTCCTTAAACAACTTCTGTGAGCGCATAAACAAAGTCGCTACGACAATATCTGAACTTTGAGTCATCGAACGCTCTTCCCAGTCTTTCAACTTGATGATGATAGAACCGTAGGAAGGACCTTGACCGCTACCGATGAAGCTAAAACCAGAAATCACCGTACGTGAGGCAACAGCCGGATCGGCTCCAATTAAGCTATCTACCTGGGCCAATACCTCGCGGGCACGTTCCTGTGAGGTTCCAGGAGGTAATGTTACGGCACCCATAATCGTACCCGTATCTTCGTTCGGCACCATACCGGTCGGTGTTGTATTCATGAAGAATATCAACAGGACGATAGAGGCAATCACCGCTATTGTAGACACGATTCGTCTCTTGATAAAGAACTGTACGGCACTCTTGTATTTCTCCAAAATGTTATCGTAAGAAGCGTTGAATGCTTTCTTGAACTTTTCGGTTGTCATTCCAAAGAATGCCAATATACTAATCAACGCAAAGACAATAGTCAATATCGGATGCTCTCCAAAGTTGAACATGCCGAAAATCATACCCAATACGGCTACTACCGTAAAGAGGATTGTGATAGTCGGGTGCAACAGGTGTCCGATCGCGTCACTATAACGGCGGAACATAATCTTGCGCGATTCTTTCATCGCTACATCTACGCGCTCTTTTACGGAAGGCGCTTCTTCACCTTCTGGTACGTGCGGCTTCAACAAGATAGCGCAAAGTGCCGGAGATAGAGTCAATGCGTTCAAGGCTGAGAATCCGATTGCAAATGCCATCGTCAAACCGAATTGCTGGTAGAAGGTACCCGCCGTACCGGACATGAAACTTACCGGGATGAACACGGACATCATCACCAACGTAATAGATACGATAGCACCACCTAATTCACTCATGGCGTCGATGGCAGCCTGTCGGGTAGACTTATAGCCTTGGTCCAACTTGGCATGGACGCCCTCGACGACGACTATGGCATCATCGACGACTATGGCAATTGCCAATACCAATGCGGACAGGGTCAACAAGTTCAAGCTAAAGCCGATAATCTTCAAGGCGAAGAAGGTCGCGATCAAGGCTACCGGGATGGCAATCGCCGGAATCAACGTAGAGCGCATATCCTGCAAGAAGACATACACCACGATGAACACCAAGATAAAGGCCTCGATCAAGGTCTTGATTACCTCGTGGATAGAAGCAAACAAGAAGTCGTTGGCACTTTGTGCGATGTTGATACCCAAGCCTTCCGGCAAGTTCTTTTCATATTCGGCCAATACTTGCTCCAAATTGGAGATGGTTTCCGTTGCATTGGTTCCTGCCATCTGGTAAACGATACAAGACACAGCCTTGTGTCCGTTTACCGTATTGTTGAAGTTATAAGTCAAACGGCCTAATTCCAAATCAGCCACATCGCCCAGACGAAGTACTTCACCATTCGGAAGCGCTTTGATAACGATGTTTTCAAATTCTGTTTCTGAAGACAAACGTCCTTTATAGCGGATGGTGTATTGGAAAGACTGATTGCCTCGTTCACCGAACTGACCCGGAGCCGCTTCCACGTTCTGCTCAGCCAAGACACCGGTAATATCGCTCGGATTCAACTTGTATTGTGCCATTACATCCGGCTTCAACCAGATACGCATGGAGTAATCGGTACCCATCACGTTGGCATCACCCACACCTTTTACACGCTTGATTTCCGGAATCAAGTTGATGCTGGCATAGTTCTCCAAGAACTCGATGTTGTATTTATCCTCTTTATCGTAAATAGAGAATACCATCAACATAGAGGTCTGACGTTTGTAGGTCGTCACACCGACCTGTGTTACCTCGGCCGGCAACAGACCTTGTGCTTGCGTTACGCGGTTCTGTACGTTGACCTGCGCCATATCCGGGTCGGTTCCTTGGTTGAAGTACACCGTAATACGTGCCGAACCATTATTGGTGGCCGTTGAGTTCATGTACATCATGTTTTCCACACCGTTGATCTGGTCTTCCAACGGAGAGATTACAGAGTTCAATACGGCCTGCGCATTGGCACCCGTATAGGTCGCACTCACCGAAATCGTAGGCGGTGCGATATCCGGATATTGGGTAATAGGTAATGTAGCCAAACCGATAATACCCAAGATTACCAACAAAATAGAAATAACGGTTGATAATACCGGACGGTTAATAAATTTATCTAATTTCATTCTCTGTCTGAATTATGATACCTATATAATTATATGTATTGGTGGATTAATTGAACGCAGTTGCCAGGTTCCCTTCGCGCTGGTCTTTCAGTGCTTGTTGGAATTTAGCTACCTGCTGGGCTTTTGTAATCGGGACGATCTTACGTCCGTCAGACAATTGCTGAACACCCTCGATTACAATCTTATCATTAGCCTTCAGTCCGCTGGTTACGATGAAGCTCTTGCCATCGTTCATTGGCGAAATCTGAATTTCTGTATATTTTACAGTGCTATCCGGCTGAAGTACGTAGACGAACTTCTTATCCTGAATTTCAACCGTTGCGTTTTGCGGAACCAAAATAGCATTCGGAATGGTGTATGGGAAGATCACGTTTGCCATACCACCGCTTCGAAGTACGTTCTTCGTATTCGGGAAGATAGCACGCATGCTCACCGAACCGGTCGATTGGTCGATCACACCGCTCACGGCATCGATTTTTCCTTCAAATTCATACATCGAACCATCAGCCAATTCCAGTTTCACCGCCGGCATTTTCTCCAATTGCTCCTTTAACGTACCGCCTGCACGGGTCAGGTTCAAAAGTTCCTTTTCGGTCATCGAGAAATAAACATACAAGTCTTTGATTTCCGATACCGTAGTCAGCGGATCCGCTATCGAGGCGCTAACCAACGCTCCGATACGATACGGGAAAGTACCGATCACACCGTCCGACGGACTCTTTACCGTACAGAAGTCCAGGTTTTGCTTCGCGCTTACCAAAGCTGCCTTAGCCTGCGCCAAAGCTGCCCGTGCTGAAAGCAGGTTGTTTACAGCTGTTTCGTACTCGAAAGAGCTGATAATTTGTTTTTCAAACAACACGTGTTTGTTTTTCTCGGTTAATTCCATCGTGCGCAACGATGATTCTGCCGTTTTGACCGCCGCGTCTGCCTGGTCTACTGCCGCTTTGTATTGCGTTGGGTCAATCAGGAACAAAGGTTGGCCTTTGCGTACCGTTGCACCTTCATCCACATACAGTTTTACGATAAAGCCTGATACTTGCGGACGAACTTCGATGTCTTGCGTTCCTTTAATGGTTGCAGGATAAGAGATAGTTTGATTGCTTGAAGTCTCATTTATCGTAGCAACAGCAAATTCATCATCGCCCATCTTGCCACTTTGGCTGTTTCCACATGAGAAAAGAATAAACCCTGTCGCACATATCGCTATGAGCTTCGACTGGGTCACTAAAAATTTCAAGAATTGTTTCTTCATATTTGTTTTGTTTGAAAATTATTTAATCTGCCCATTTGTTGTTTACCAATCCATTCTTGGCCAACAAAGTTATACGATTTTTCGCAAAAAACATACCCTTGTGCGTCTTATTTTAACCTTATTTGGGTGCCATTTATATCATTTTCTCAAAAGTTTTTACCATATTGGTATGAAATAAATATCTACTGTTCTGAATAAAAATTGGTTTTTGGAATATTTCGCATTTGCTTTTCTGGTTTTACCTTGTTTTTGTTTACGGCTGCTCCGGCCGTTTTAGGTTTTTTGTCCCGTTGTTTTGTTTGCATTACTTGGGTGAATCAATTGACGGTGTGTCATAATTGCAAACTGCTGCGTTATTTTCGGAA
>DWYO01000027.1 GCA_019118725.1 Candidatus Parabacteroides intestinavium
GTTCTTCGGTTTCAGTGTCAAGGGTCAAGAGATTAAGGTGGCTATGGCATTGGGGATCCACCTCTAACCATTCCGAACAGAGCAGTTAAGCCCAATCACGCCGATGGTACTGCGTAACAGTGGGAGAGTAGCTAGCCGCCGTTTTTTTAAGCTGGAATAGCAAGGATGAGGGATCCGGTTCTGTAATGAGCCGGATCCTTTTTCGTTTTATCCTCTTGATAAATGATTCTTTTTTTCTTTCAGAACATATATTTTTTGGATGATGTCAACCACTTTTAATCCTTCTAAGACGTTAGTCGTTATTTGCTTCCCTGTGGTTTGAGATAGAACTTCAACAACATTGCGGATGACAAAATTATGGTTTTGGGCAGATCCTTTATAAGGACCATAATCATTTCCTGGATTGGTTGGAGCCAGTGTTGGCATTTCATAGTTTTTTATGTGGCAATATTCCACTTCATTCATATATTGTCCGCCAATTTTTACGCTACCATTTTCTGCAATAATCAATATACTGCTTTCCATATTCTTATCCCATACAGCTGTAGAATAACTTAAACACCCCATTCCTCCTTTAATGAAATCAAATGTAATTAATCCGGAATCTTCAAAATCCGTTAGGTTTTGGTGGTTAAAGTCCGCAAATCTTGCTTGGATATGGCAGATGTCTCCAAAGAGCCAATACATAATATCAATGAAATGGGAAAATTGAGTAAATAGCGTACCACCATCTAATTGAGCATCCCCATGCCATCCGCCAGCTTTATAATAGCGATCGTCCCGATTCCAATAGCAATTAAGTTGCACCATGTAGATTTGTCCTAATCGGCCTGAATCGACCATGTCTTTAATCCATACAGAGGGCGGAGAATAGCGGTTTTGCATGACACAAAAGGCTTGTTTCTGATAGCGTAGAGAGGTGTAGACAACCTTTTCCGCGTCTTGAAGTGTCAATGCCATTGGCTTTTCTATGACAACATGATGGCCGGATTCGATGGCTTGTATGGCCATATCGGCATGTAGGCCATTGGGCGTGCAGATATTGATGACATCTATATCCAAATCAGAATGTAAAAGCGCATCTAAGGATGGGAACAAGGGGACGTCATAGGCTTCGATGCCCAATTCCTCTTGGGGACGTATATCACATAGAGCCACCAGTTCGGCTCCGGAATCCCGTACTATCATCTCAGCATGTCGTTTGCCTATATGTCCGCAACCGACAACCGCGAATCGAATTTTCTTCATGATTCAAAATGCTTTATTGTTTCAATAATGTATCCAATTTCTTCTTCTGTCATTTCGGAATGAATCGGTAATGAGAGAACAGCTTGCGTCAGATTCTCAGCATGAGGTAATACCGAACCATTGCGAGCCAATCCGTAAAACGCTTCTTGCCGATGCAAAGGCAACGGATAATAGACCATAGACGGAATATCATGCTCCTTCAGATAACTTTGGAGTGCATCCCGTTTTCCATCCTTTATACGCAATGTATATTGATGGAATACATGCGTTGAGTAGGTTGTACGTTGGGGAATTTCCCAGCGGGGATCGTTCCCTAAAGCCTCGTCATACGCTTGCGCTACTCTTTGCCTAGCCTCTGCAAATTCGTTGATATGGGGCAATTTTGCCTCAAGTACGGCTGCTTGCAATGTATCTAAACGCGAATTGCATCCGATTATTTTGTGATGGTATTTTTTTATCTGGCCATGATTGGCAATCATCCGGATGCGTTCAGCCAATCTGTCGTCTGATGTGATTACGGCCCCGCCATCTCCATAACAGGCCAAAGGTTTGGAAGGGAAGAAGGAGGTAGTCCCAATATGCCCGATAGTCCCGGTCTTTCTCCGTTGACCATCGGTATAAATACATTCCGCTCCTAAAGATTGCGCATTGTCTTCGATCACATATAAATGATTCTGTTCAGCTATTTGCCGGATGATTTCCATAGGGCAACTTTGCCCGAACAAATGCACTACAATAAGGGCTTTTGTCTTGGGAGAAATAGCCGCTTCGATCTGGTAAGGGTTGATGTTGAACGTATCTTCTTCCACATCCACCCAGACCGGTATCAGTCCTAATAAGGCGATTACCTCGGCCGCGGCTACATAGGTAAATGCCGGGACAATAACTTCATCTCCCGGCATCAGATTGAGCGACATGAGTGCAATTTGCAGAGCGTCGGTTCCGTTTCCGCAAGGAATGACGTGAGGTACGTCTAAATACTCAGACAGGTGAGAAGAGAAACTCCTCACCTGTGGCCCATTTATAAAGGAACAAGAATCTATGACATTTTGCATCGCCTGGTCTATTTCCGGTTTCAGACGGAGATATTGGCGATGGAGGTCAACCATCTGAATCTTCATTTATTTCACCTCGCTTCCGGGTTTGACTTCCTTATCTGGGGTAATTACCGCTAATTTACCGTCGAAATTCTCAGCTGAAAGAATCATTCCTTCAGAAACAATACCTTTCAATTTCCGCGGGGCCAAATTAGCGATAAAGCATACCTGTTTGCCCACCAACTCTTCCGGCTTGTAATGCTGGGCAATGCCAGAGACAATTGTCCGTTTTTCCAACCCGTCATCAATAAGGAATTGCAATAGCTTATCTGCTTTAGGCACCTTTGTACATTCCAATACGGTTCCCACCCGGATATCCAATTTCATGAAATCATCAAACGCTATGTTCTCGCGGATCGGTTTTGCCTTGTAATTTGCCTCTTCGTTGGCTTTCTTGGTCTCCAATAACTTGTTAACCTGTTGTTGGATGACCTCGTCATCAATCTTTTCAAAGAGCAATTCAGCGTGTCCCAACTCATGCCCGGCTTCCAATAAATCGGTAGAACCTAAGCGGTTCCATCCCAAAGGCTCTACATTCAGCATCGTGTTGAGTCTCTTCATGCTGAACGGGAGGAACGGTTCGAATGCAATAGCCAGGTTGGCGGTAATCTGCAAGGCAATGTTCATGATAGTCGCTACACGAGGCATATCCGTCTTGGCCAATTTCCAAGGTTCGGTGTCGGCCAGGTATTTATTTCCGATACGCGCTAAATTCATGGCCTCTTTTTGGGCATCACGGAAGTGGAATGTATCCAGCAATCGTTCGACATCTGCCTTTACGTGCTTGAACTCCTCGATAGTCTGAAAATCATATTCCGTCAATTCGCCGGCTTCAGGCACTTTATTATCGAAATACTTGCCCGTCAGCACCAACGCCCTGTTCACGAAGTTTCCGAGGATAGCCACCAGTTCATTGTTGTTACGTGCCTGGAAATCTTTCCATGTGAAATCATTGTCTTTGGTTTCCGGGGCATTAGCCGTCAGGACATAACGCAATACATCTTGTTTTCCAGGCATATCTACCAAATATTCGTTCAGCCAGACCGCCCAGTTTCGTGAGGTAGAAATCTTGTCTCCCTCCAGGTTCAGGAATTCGTTGGCCGGTACATTTTCCGGCAGGTTGTAAGATCCCTCCGCTTTCAGCATCGAGGGGAATACGATACAATGGAATACAATATTATCTTTTCCGATGAAATGAATCATTTTTGTTTCCGGATCTTTCCACCATTTTTCCCAGCTATCCGGTAATAACTCTTTTGTGTTGGAGATATAGCCGATAGGCGCGTCAAACCATACATACAGCACCTTGCCTTCCGCCCCCTCGACGGGTACCGGGATCCCCCAATCCAGGTCGCGGCTTACGGCACGGGGTTGCAGCCCCATATCCAGCCAGCTCTTACATTGTCCGTACACGTTTGGCTTCCACTCCTTGTGGCCTTCCAATATCCATTGGCGGAGGAACGGCTCCCATTTGTCCAGAGGCAGGTACCAATGTTTGGTCTCGCGCATTACCGGCTTGCTTCCACTGATAGCCGATTTCGGGTTGATCAGTTCCGTCGGGCTTAATGACGTGCCGCACGCCTCACACTGGTCCCCATAGGCATGTTCGTTTCCGCAATGCGGGCAAGTACCCGTGATGTAACGGTCTGCCAGGAATTGTTTTGCCTCTTCATCGTAATACTGTTCGCTAGTCTTCTCGATAAATTCCCCTTTGTCGTACAAAGTGCGGAAAAACTCCGAAGCCGTCTCGTAATGAATCTTCGAGGTGGTACGCGAATAGATGTCGAACGAGATGCCGAAATCCTCGAATGACTTTTTGATGATGTTATGATAATGGTCTACGATGGCTTGTGGCGTAACGCCCTCTTTTTTCGCGCGGATGGTGATAGGAACTCCGTGTTCGTCCGAGCCTCCGATCATCAGCACCTCTTCCCCTTTCAGGCGGAGGTAACGCGCATAAATATCAGCCGGAACGTACACACCGGCCAGATGGCCGATATGTACAGGGCCGTTCGCATACGGCAATGCCGTTGTGATTAATGTCCTTTTAAAATTCTTTTCCATATTGATGTTCTACTCTGTTTTTCTACCCACAAAGGTACGGATTTAT
>DWYO01000233.1 GCA_019118725.1 Candidatus Parabacteroides intestinavium
TCAAAATAAGGTAGATTTTATGCTCTTTTGTTAGAATATTCCGATTAAGGTATGTATATTTGTAGCGTAATAACTTTTTATATAAAAAATCATGGAAGATAACAAACCAAAAAACAACAACGAAATTCAAGTTGAGCTTTCTGAAGAAATGGCTCAAGGAACTTATGCAAACTTAGCTGTTATTTCACATTCTGCGTCTGAATTCATTCTGGACTTTATCCGTGTCGTTCCGGGAGCTCCGAAGGCACAGGTAAAGAGCCGCGTCATATTGACTCCTGATAATGCGCATCGTCTGTATTTGGCATTGCAGGATAACCTGAAGAAATTCGAGGAGATGATGGCAAGCGGCAGAGTTGTAAACGCAGAGAACGGGAAAACAGCTAATTTCCAGGATTTCGTTCCAAAGGGAGACGCTTAATTAAGACTTAATCCAAAGGATAAAAAGCGATGTTGAAGGCTTGAAAGCCCATCAGCATCGCTTTTTAATTTATATGTTTTTTGAGTTTTTGGCTGGGAGTTTCAATAAAAAAGCGTCATTCCATAGATTGGGAGCGACGCTTTTTTAATATATAAATTGTTATGGATAATCTTTTTAGATAACATACAACGAGCTGATCGACTCACCGCTGCAGACACGGCGGATAGCCTCAGCAAACATTTCGGCTACAGAAAGAATCTTGACTTTCTCGCACTTCTTGGCGTAAGGAATAGAGTCCGTAAAAATAATTTCAGCCAATGCCGATTGGTCTACGCGAGTAGAGGCCGGGTCTGACATGACCGCATGGCTGGCGATGGCGCGTACCGATTTGGCTCCGTTCTCCATCATTAGATTGGCAGCTTTGGTGATCGTACCAGCAGTATCTACCATATCGTCTACCAACAAAACATCCAAGCCTTTCACATCACCAATGATGCGCATCTCGGCCACTTCATTGGCACGTAAACGCGATTTGTGACAGATTACCATTGGAACGCCCAGATACTTAGAATAGCTGCTGGCCCGTTTTGTCCCGCCTACGTCCGGAGTGGCAATACACAAGTTGTCTAAAGGAAGCTCGCTCTTGATATAATCCAAGAAAACACTGGATGCATACAAGTGATCTACCGGCACATTGAAGAAGCCCTGTATTTGGTCAGCGTGCAGATCCATCGTAATCAAGCGGTTAATGCCTGCCGCGCTTAGCATATCCGCAATTAGCTTGGCACCGATAGCCACACGTGGTTTATCCTTTCTGTCCTGACGAGCCCAGCCGAAGTAGGGGATTACGGCAATGATAGAATGGGCTGAAGCACGCTTTGCCGCATCAATCATCAGGAGCAGTTCCATCAGATTGTCTGCGTTAGGAAAAGTAGATTGTACTAAAAATACATCACGTCCACGAATAGACTCTTCGTAAGAAACGGAAAATTCTCCGTCTGCGAAGTGCTGGATATTCATTTGTCCTAACGGACACCCTAAACTTTTGCAGATTTTCTCTGCCAAATAGCGGGAGTTTGTACCCGAAAAAACCAAGAATGGAGTCTGTGCACTCATTATTATTCCGAATTTTTTATCAATAGTAAATAGATGTTTGTGCTGCAAAATTACAAAACAATTACGATATCGGCACTACAAATCATAGACAAACTTCAAAATCACTCCTGAACAGGCCGGTAAAGTCACTTTGAAAGGCCATGCAGTAGTCAGGGTGGTGATGGTTTGTTCGCCTGTCAGCAAGTCGGTTTGCAAGGCTGCTTCGTTATCCTTAATCTCTAAGACGCGGAACGCATCCTCTGGTATATGAACCCAAACCTTCTGCTCGGCGTGGCTGAAGTTCGTTACAATGAGAATTACCTCCTGTTTGTATCCACGTAGGAAAGCATATTGATTCCGGCTATTGAAGAACCGGTTTTTTTCGTTCGCATACATCAAGTCAAAAAACTTCCCCTCTGTGATGGCCCGTTCGCTATGGGCGATATGTAATATTTTTCGGTACGTTTCGCGGATCGCACGTTGTTCATTGGTGAGCTTTGCTCCGTCAAACTTGCCCCCGTTTATCCAATTGCGCAACGTTTCCACGCTCCAATAATCGAATATCGTAGTCCGTCCGTCCCTTCCGCTAAATCCTTCTTGATCCATTCCGCGTTCGCCCAACTCTTGTCCGGCGTATATCATCATTGGGTTGACATTCATCAGTGCCGAAATCATCAGGCCGGATATGCCTATACGTGCATCTTTAGCAAAGAAGTCAGAAGCCAGACGCTGTTCATCGTGATTTTCCAGGAAATTCAGCATGTGAGGCTGAATACCCTCCAGAGCCATCCAGCAGGACGGGATGCGGCTGGCCGGAGCGTTTCCGCAGATAACTGCACGCAATGTGTCATACAGTCCTACTTTGTCGTACAGATAATCGAAATGTCCTTTGAACAGATAGCTTCGGTAGCGTTCGGGATTATAGACCTCGGCAATGAAAATAACAGGATATTCCTGCTTGATTAACGGTATAGCCCAGTTCCAGAACTCCACCGGAACCATTTCTGCCATGTCACACCGGAACCCATCAATGCCTTTACCGGCCCAAAAGCGCAAGATATTCAGCATCTTGTGCCACGTGTCGGGGATGGGGTCGAAATGGCATGTGTGCCCGTTCACATAATCCACTCCGTAGTTTAGTTTAACCGTTTCATACCAGTCGTTTTGTGTCGGGAATGGGGTGAACACATCGTTGCCTGTGGCCTTGGCCGGGAACTCACTATACTCAACATCCCCATCATTTTCGGTAAAAGGAAGGGTCAGAGGTTGCCCCGGTATGTAATAAAAGTTATTATTGGGATCGAAAGCTTTGGTGGTATCATCATTCTGTCCTAAATCCTCAATATAAAGATAACGTGCATGCGAATTGTATTGACGTGCCACATGATTGGGTACAAAGTCAATGATGACCTTCATCCCTGCATCATGCGTACGTTTCACCAATGCCTCAAACTCTTCGATACGTTGGTCTACATCATCAGCCAAGTCTGGATCTACATCATAATAGTCCTTGATTGCGTATGGAGAACCGGCTTTGCCTTTCACCACGGCCGAATGGTCCTTTGGGATTTGGTGGGATGTATAGTCGGTCTGTGTGGCATGTTCAATGATACCAGTATACCAGATATGTGTGATACCCAAATCCTTAATTTGGCTTAATGCTAAAGGAGTAAAATCAGAAAACTTTCCTACGCCATTCTCTGCCAAGCTCCCGTTGGGAGTTAACGAAGCGTTTTGATTCCCGAACCAACGGGGAAAAACCTGGTAGATAATCATTTTTTCTGTCTTTTTTTCTCTCATAATTCTTCAAAATTATAGCCGGTAAATATTCAGTTTATTGGTCAATCGGGCCATGGGGCCTTTGAGTTCATGAGTGTTTTTCAATTAACCTTCTAATCTCTTAACCCTCTACCCTTTGATTGCCTTAACCAATGATTGTATCTTATTCTCTTCAACGACCTTCCTGAATGCTTCGGCAGCAGCTTCATACCCTATTTGCGAGATAAGTTCAATGTTTTCCAAATCGAAAGTCTTGTATAGCCCAAACTCTTTTGCTTCGATCAGTACATCACACATCTCCCGGTCTTCTAATGTGTTTGCTTGGAACATATAATGATAGGAGCGCTCGGCAATGTGGAAAAGCGTCTGCTTGTATCGATGGGGCACCAGCGGACTGACGTTTACGCCGATTACGCGCTCGCATTCATCCCGTATCGTGGATACCGGGAAATTCCGGAACAATCCTCCGTCTACATAATGTACACCCTCAATCTCTACCGGACTGAAAATAATTGGCATACTGCACGAGGCCATGATTGCGTCTACCAGTGGCCCTTTACGGAACTGCTCGCTGATGCCATGGTCTAAGTCAGTTGCAACGATGACCAAGGGTGTGCCTAAATCTTCAATGCGTTTGGCATGTAGGTAGGTTTTCAGGAAATTCCGGAAACGGCTTGTGTCAAACAATCCGGATTTGGGTATTTGTAATTGGGCGAATTCAAAGAACTCGCGTCCGGAAAAGAGCTTGATAATCTCATCAGGTGAATAGCCATCAGCCATAAATGCGCCCATGATAGACCCCGCACTGGTTCCTGCAATAAGATCCGGCTTGAGGTGGCATTCGTTTAACATCTTGAATACACCCAAGTGGGCGAACCCTTTAGCACCTCCTCCGCTTAACGCTAGTCCCAATTTGTAAGGCTTCTTTCGCTCCTCCGTTCGCATCTTGAAATACTTCGTTGTTAAGAATGCCCAAATATGTAACTTTTTTCGTTAAAGAAAAAACTTTTCACTCACTTTTTTTATGTAGAATGACAAGAAGGGGGATTCGTATCGCTTCCCCCTCCTCAAATATGTTTTTTGAAGTCTATGGCCTCGGCACTACTTTGCATTGTTTTTCCCAATCCAGATAGCGCTTTACCATGGAATGGACCCTATCGGGATATTGGGCTGACAGATCGTGCATCTCGCTCCTGTCCTCATTCAGGTTGTACAATTCCCATTTGCCATCTTTCCGGTTTGCCGGCTGAACAATTTTCCAGCCCTCTGCGTCAATCAGCGCTTTTTCGTTGAAGTGTTCGAAGCAGAGGTCGCGATCAGTAGAGCGCTTGCCTGTTTCGAAGATGGGGGTCATACTCTCTCCCATATAGGGTTGTATCTCATACCCGTTATACTCCTTCGGATAACTTGCTCCAGTTATGTCCAAGCAGGTGGCCATGATGTCTATTACATGGCAATAGGAGGAGTTGATGGTTCCATCCGGCAGTTGGATGCCTTTAGGCCAGTGTGCAATCATCGGTGTGCATATTCCTCCCTCGTAGGATTTCGCTTTCCAGAAACGGAACGGTGTGTTCGCGACATTCGCCCATTTGGGTCCAACCGAGGCGTAAGAGGTTTCCGATCCTGGCATTACCTCTTTTTTTCGGGGATAGATAATTTTACGTCCGTCACGAGTCTCCGCAGGCCGGTCGTTCTCTCCTTCCGAATAGAACGCGCATTCCTCGTTACTGCATCCGTTATCCGATAGGAACAATATCAAGGTGTTATCCAATTGCCCGTTCTTTTCCAACGCATCAATCAACAGTCCTATTCCTTGATCCATCCGATCTACCATGGCTGCATGGACCGCCATCGCACGGGCATCCCATTCCCTGTCTGGATTCTCATCCCACGAATCCTGGAATTGACGGGGCGAAAGGAAGTCATCCGCATCTCCGAAGAGTCTCATCTCTTTCTGACGGGCATACCGAGATTCTCGAATAGCATCCCAGCCACATGTATAGGTATCTTTATATTTTTCAATATCTTCCGGCAGTGCATGTAAAGGCCAATGCGGGCAATGGTATGCCAGATACATGAAGAAAGGCTTATCCGACTTGGCATACCTGTTCACGTAAGACACCGCTGTGTCTGATAAGGCTATCGTGCTGTAATAGTCCTCCGGTACCGTGTCTACCGGTTGGTCACCTGATATCAGACTGAACGGGTCGAAATAATCGACGACCCCATAAATTGTTCCATAGCAATCCTCAAACCCCCGATTAATAGGATAATTATCTTTTGGGGCAAACTCCTCGTGCCGTACTTGGTGTGCCAGCCATTGACGCTGGTCTGGTCGTAAGGGCGTTTCTGCCACGTGCCATTTTCCGACCCATGCCGTATGATAGCCCGCTTCTTTCAGTACCTCCGCAATCGTTACTCCGTTATGGGTCATAGTTCCCCGATAGCCCGGCAGATGCTCGTCAAAGGTCATTCTTCCGATGCCCGCCTGATGTTGGTACAGACCTGTCAATAGTGAGGCCCGTGTTGGGCAACTCCGGCTTGTGTTATAGAAGTGCGTGAATCGTACTCCCTCTTCTGCCAGCCGGTCCAGATTCGGGGTGTGAATTTCCCCGCCATAGCATCCGATATCCGAATATCCTAAATCGTCCGCCAAGATTACTATAATGTTCGGACGTGTGTCTTTTTGAGCTTGTGCCTGATAGGTTAGCATAAGCAATCCTAATGAGGCTAATCCAAAGGTTGTATGTTTCATCATGCGTTATTGTTATATTATTATTTGTCGGACTTGCGAACCACACGTTTTGTGAAGTACCAATCAATAACTGTTTTTGATAAGTCTTTCACTAATGCCGGATATTTATCTGCCAAGTTGGTCGTTTCGTGCGGGTCATTCTTTATGTCGAATAATTCCGCATGTTGTCCGTCAGAATCAACTAGCAATTTCCAGTCACCCCGACGAATCGCTAAATGCGGACTTCGCTGATTCGCGCGTGCAGGTTTATTAAAATATTTATTCCTTCCGAAATCCCACATCAAATCTTTGGTGCGTTTATGAGATGCTATTCCTAAAAGCACTTCGCTCATATCTTCTCCACTATACTCATACCCGGGTATTTGCTTGGCTCCGGTTATCGCACAAAGAGAGGGGTAAATATCTACTGCGCTGATCACATGCTCATTGTCTGTTGTTCCAGCCTTGATTTTCCCGGGCCAACAGACAATAAAAGGCATGTTTATTCCTCCTTCATACAAACTGTTTTTTGAGCCTCGCAAGCCATTGGTCCGGGCGTTGTCGAAAGTGGGTAAGGCTCCATTATCACTGGTAAAAATAATCAATGTGTTTTCTTGGATACCCAGACGTTTGATGCCATCTAGTAGACGACCTATCTGTTTATCATATTGGGTTAATACTGCCACAAAGTTATTCCGGCTGGACCAGGTTTCCGGCATCGGATAAAATCCGGAAGAAGGAATCCAGGGATCGTGCATATCGTCCGGCCAAAGATTGATAAAACAAGGTTGGTCTTTATGTCGGGATAAATAGTCTAATGTCTTATCTACAAAATAAGACGTCCTATCCCAGCGCTGAATGCTATCTTTCTCGCTCCAAATCCAGTTGGATGCAGTGATCAGCGGATCAGGATCAGGCCCTTCATAGGTCGTTATATATTCGTCAAATCCATATTCCGGTATCTGAGGTGCATTATCCACATCACGTCCGCCTCCCATGTGCCACTTCCCGATATGAGCTGTAGCGTATCCTACAGTTTTGAGTGATTTGGCTATCGTAGGAGCATGACTATCCAAATAATCATTCTGTTCGCAACGGGCGTTGGACTTCCGGTCGTTTAAGAATGTATTAATTCCCCATTCGGTGGGGAACATTCCAGTCGTAAGACCTACTCGTGAGGGAGAACTGACTGGTGACGCGGTATAATAATGATTGAATTTTATACCTGTTTCCGCCAATCGGTCTATATGGGGTGTACAAACCCATCCGCTGTTGTAACACGATAAATCGCCTATCCCCATATCGTCTGTATAGATCAGGATAATATTGGGCTTTTCTTGCGAAAATGCTACAGAAGGAGATAACAGACATCCGCATAATCCTAATAAAAA
>DWYO01000234.1 GCA_019118725.1 Candidatus Parabacteroides intestinavium
GAACGCTTTATGCGGTACTCGCTCAATTATGATGGCGAAGTGATTTCGGAACGGACCTTCAACCGGGATAGGGAGTTTATCGCTTCGTCGTTCCAAATCGATATCGAATATGATGCGCGTATCCGGAAATATACTTTCCGAAACAAAGAGGTGATCAAGGAAAATCCGATTTACCGCTATTTGTTGAGTAGTTTTCATATCCAGAATTTATCGTCGCTGGTAATTAAACATAAAAACAAAATTATGCTTCAGGATCCGCCAACCGGCGTAGAATTGCTTCATACCGTATTGAATGCCATCGACCAAGGTCGCACGCTTTGCTTCGACTATACCTCTTATTATACGAAAGACCGTACCTATCACTTCGAATTGATTCCGGCTTTCGTCCGCCTTTTCGAGCAACGTTGGTATTTGATCGGTGAGTTTACGGATCGGAGTCAGACGCGTGTCTTGGCCTTGGAGCGTATGCAACATCTTGCGTTGGGTGATAAGAAGCTTCAGCCTTCTCCATCCCTTACACCGAAAGCTTTTTACGAAGGATGTTACGGAATTATTCGAGACGACAAGCAGCCTCAAACTATTTGGCTAAAAGTGTATGACAGACAAGTGGATTATATTCGTTCTTTACCGCTTCATGCATCACAAAAGGAGATTGAAACGGGGGAAAATTACGCTATTTTCCAATATTATTTTCGTCCGTCTTATGATTTTATCCAGCAAATTTTGTGGAATCGGGAGAATATGGAGGTGCTAAAACCCTCTTCGTTTTGGGAGGATATCATTTCTTTGCTTACGCAAATGTTAGAAAGATACAAAAACCGATAGGGGATAGCACCTGTTCCATAAGATAAAACAATCCTGTTTCGATGTAATGTCGTAACCGTGATTTTCCAGCGCGGTTATTTTTTTCCGACCGGATGATTCAGCAACAGAATTTGAGAATCCTTCAATTGCAATTTCCGGCTCAACTCTTCTTTATCCATAGAAGCGCGGGGTACGGTAACGAATCCCAATCCGGCACAGGCAATTGAGATGTTCTCGGATACGATACCGGCGTCCATTGCACCGATCATACGATTGGATTCTGTATTTCCGCCACGCATTTTTGATAAATCGCTGACCAATACCAGTACGACCGGAGCGGATTTGACAAAGGCTTGTTGTCCTGCAACCCATCCGCGAAGATCTTCCGCTATAATGGGCTCCAGCTTGTTTGTTTTCGCGTTATACAGATAAGCGCCCTCTTTTTTGCAAACATAAATATCGATGTCCTGATAATTCAATGCGCTGGGGGCGGTACGCATTCCTTTGTCCGGACGGTTTATTCCGTTTGCCGCCCAGAGCAAATCAGAGAGTTCTTGGGTGGATAGTTCTTTTTCCGTGAACGAACGGGTGGATTGTCGTTGGGCAAAAGCCTCCATTACGGTCAGGCCTCCTTTAGGGGTTGGAGTGTTCAGTTGAATCGGTTTGAGGTCTTGTGCTTGCATATACCCCATGCTACAAATGGCCAATAGGCTAATAATTAAGTTTTTCATTGTGATTTGTTGTTTTAGTGATTTTTATCGGGGTAAATATACGATTTAATTTTGAATTTTTCTTTAGAAAAATCTGGAATAAATTCAAAACAGCTTCCTAAAATAGCAGGAAAAAGAGGATGAAACCAAAAAAGAGCTGCCGGCACGCTTGCCGTACAGCTCTTCCACAGATTAAGCAATACCAATATTAATGGTTTATTTTAGTCGATGATATCCATACACGGCCCGATCACCCAATTCCTCTTCGATACGGAGCAACTGGTTGTATTTAGCCATACGGTCCGAACGGCTCAATGAGCCCGTCTTGATCTGTCCGCTATTGGTTGCTACAGCTATATCGGCAATAGTCGCGTCTTCGGTTTCGCCCGAACGATGGGAAGTTACCGTAGTATAGCCATGACGGTGCGCCATCTCGATAGCATTCAAGGTCTCCGTCAACGAGCCAATCTGATTTACTTTGATAAGGATGGAATTGGCGCATCCCTCCTTGATACCCCGGGATAGGAATTCGACATTTGTCACGAACAGGTCATCCCCAACCAATTGGCAACGATCCCCGATGCGGTCGGTCAGCTTTTTCCAACCGTCCCAATCGTTCTCGCTCATGCCATCTTCGATAGAATCGATAGGATATTCATTAATCAGCTTCTCCAGATAATCAATCTGTTCCTCAGAAGTACGTTTAACCCCTTTTTCCCCTTCAAATACCGTATAGTCATAGACCCCGTCTTTATAGAACTCGGAAGAAGCACAGTCCATGCCAATCATGACATCTTTGCCCGGCTCGTATCCTGCGGCCTTGATAGCGGCTATGATGCTGTTCAAGGCATCCTCGGTACCCTCTAGCGCCGGAGCGAATCCACCTTCATCACCTACGGCTGTACTCAATCCGCGATCATGCAACACTTTCTTCAGGGCATGAAAAACTTCTGCACCCATGCGCAATCCTTCTTTGAAAGAGGGAGCGCCCACCGGACGGATCATGAACTCCTGAAAAGCAATCGGAGCATCGCTATGTGAACCTCCATTGATAATGTTCATCATCGGAACCGGAAGGACATACGTATTTGTTCCGCCAATATAGCGGTACAATGGAATGTCCAAGTAATTTGCGGCGGCTTTGGCTACGGCCAATGAAACGCCCAGGATGGCGTTGGCCCCCAGGTTGGATTTGGTTTTTGTACCGTCCAGCTTCAACATCGCATGGTCAATGCCCATCTGGTCTAAGGCCGACATGCCGATCAGCGCCGGAGCAATTACATTATTTATATTATAAACGGCTTTCAATACGCCTTTTCCGCCATATCGATTTTTGTCGCCATCCCGTAACTCCAAGGCTTCATGTTCGCCTGTAGAAGCTCCGGAAGGGACGGATGCGCGTCCTGTTACACCTGATTCCAACAATACATCTACTTCGACGGTTGGATTGCCTCTTGAATCCAAAATCTCACGTCCTGTAATTTTTTCTATTCTCATAATGTCTTTTGTTTTTATGATATTGCAAAAGTAAACTACATCTGCTTCTATTCAAATAACCATTTGTGGGGATTTTTTGTTGCAGGTATCACCTTTTTTAGGTAATCTTGGAAGATGTTCCCCAATTTGTGGCCAGACATGCCTGCGTATAGACCAAAATCCGTATCTTTGCTTTCGTTTAAATAGAAAAATCAATGAAGAAAAGAATAATGACTTTGTGCCTGGCTACCGCTTGCCTATTGACATCGATGACATTTCCGTCTTGCAAGGAAGAGCGGGGAGAGCTGAAACGTATCTGGTATAACGGAAGTTATAACCGGGATTTTAATGACATGAACGATGTCCAACTGGCTATGGCTAAGAAAATCGGCATTAAACCGGCTACAACACGCGAGGAGGCCGAGAAAGTAAAAGATGATATGGAAGAAATAGCTACCAATGAGTATTATGAAGTAGAGAAGCTGACGCACTCTATTCCTTATCTGATACCACAAGCCGCCGATTTGCTGGAGGACATAGGGCGCAATTTCCAGGATTCGTTGAAGAACCTGAACGCATCTCTTTATAAAATAAAGGTGACCAGTGTGACGCGGACCATCGATGATGTCAAGAAATTGAAGAAGAGAAACACAAACTCGTCCGTCAATTCTACACATCAATACGGCACGACTTTTGATATCTCGTGGGTGCGCTATACGAAGATAGACGAAAGTGATACGTTGAATATTGACAAGGATCGCCTGAAAATGGTGCTGGCCATGGTGCTCCGGGATTTGAAGCGGGACGAACGTTGCTATGTGAAACATGAACGGCGCCAGGGGTGTTTCCACATTACGGTAAGGGAAGAGGAATGATAAACCGCACAAAAGAGAAAGTTTCAAGGCATGAAACTCCAGTTTCATCCCATGAAACAAAAGTTTCGTCCCTTGAAACTCCCTGAAATATGCCTGCCTTTTTCCGGAAAGGAGAGTCCTTCATAAATAGAGGTAATACTCTTTGGCCAAAGCGATAAACTTGTCGGTATAATGATGCCGCTCTTTTTCGATGACCAGCGAGGACATTTGAGGATGTTCACAGGCTTGTCTTCCCACTTGTACCAACAAACGTTTGGGTTGGGAGGCAGGTGTAGGATAGACATCCGTTTCTTTCTGCAGATAAAGCCCCTCTTCCCGGACAAGGCGTAAAAGCGCATCCCGCTGGTCGAAAGGCAATACCAGACAAAGGCATCCGGAAGGCGAAAGAAGGCGTTTACTGTCATGAATCAATTGGTCGAGTGGCAAAGTGTCAGTATGCCGTGCCATAGTACGTTGTTTGTCCGGACATTTGAGTGAATCGATAAAATAGGGAGGATTGGAAACGATGCAATCATATTCCATTTTTCCCGTGTTGGTTTGGGCGAATCGGGCCAGCGAGGTATATATAATATGTATGCGATCGGAAAAGGGGGAATGGCTGACGTTCTCACGCGCTTGGATACAAGCCGATTCGTCTATGTCGATGGCATCGATTTGCGCCGGAATCCGCTGGGCAAGCATCAGAGAGATCAGTCCGGTTCCACATCCTACATCCAGGATAGTCCGTGCCTCAGGGATATCACACCAACATCCCAGAAGAACGCCATCGGTACCTACTTTCATGGCACATTTGTCATGCCATACCGTAAATTGCTTGAATCTGAAAAAAGGATTTGCCATAGGTAAAAAACTCAAAAAATGAATTTGTCATGTTATAGCTGCAAAATTAT
>DWYO01000235.1 GCA_019118725.1 Candidatus Parabacteroides intestinavium
CCACTAAGTTCGGATATCGGTTCAACTCTGTCGTAAAAGATGGAGCCGCTGAAAAATCGATGTAAGCCTCATCAACGACAAGAATCCCCGGGAACTTATCCAGCAATTGATAAATAGCGTCCCGGTTCAAACTATTTCCGGTCGGATTATTGGGCGAACAAAGGTAAATAGCCTTCACCGTATCATCTATACCAGCCAGCATCCCGGGCATATCTATTTGGAAATCGGAAGTGAGCTTTACCTTTTTGCAAGTTACATTATTGACCTCTGCCGCTACCTGATACATGCCATAAGTAGGATCCAGCGTCAATATGGCATCTTTCCCGGGCTCACAAAAAGCACGAAGGATCAAATCTATAGGTTCATCACTCCCATTCCCCAACAAAATACATTCTTTCGGTACCCGCTTGACCTCCGCAATTTTCTCTTTCAGTTTCCATTGCATCGGATCCGGATAACGGTTATACGGAGCATTATAGGGATTCTCATTGGCGTCCAAAAATACAGAGGCACTACCATGAAACTCATCCCTGGCCGACGAATAGGGTTGCATGGCGCGAATATTAGGCCGTACCCATGCCTGAACATCAAATTGTTTCTTTGTTTCCATACGCGTTCAATCTAACAGTAACAGCATTCCGATGTGCCTCCAATTGTTCATTCGAAGCCATCACACGAATTGTATCTCCCAACCCACGAATACCTTCAGCACTAATCTCTTGAAAGGTCATCTTCTTTATAAAACTATCCAAATTAACTCCGGAATAAGCATGCGCATATCCATTGGTCGGTAAGGTATGATTGGTCCCGGATGCATAATCACCGGCACTCTCCGGGGTATAAGATCCCAGAAATACACTTCCCGCATTACGTATTTGTGCCGCAATCGCTTCATAATCCTTTGTCTGAATTATTAAATGTTCCGGAGCATACAAATTGGTGAATTCTATGACCTCCTCTTGTGTCTTCAGCACGATTATACGACTATGCGCCAAAGCCTTTTCAACAATGTCCTTGCGAGGTAAATCATTCAGCTGTTTAGCAATGGCTTTCCATACAGGCTCAACTATAGACTCTTCAGTTGTTACCAATATAGCCTGGCTATCCACACCATGTTCTGCTTGCGAAAGGAAGTCTGCCGCAATAAAATCGGGATTAGCATTTAAGTCTGCTATAACTTCTACTTCCGAAGGTCCGGCCGGCATATCAATCGCCACATCTTTCAGGCTCACCCATTGTTTCGCAGCAGTTACATATTGATTACCCGGTCCGAAGATTTTATAGACTTTAGGAACTGACTCGGTTCCACAAGCCATGGCAGCTATAGCCTGGATGCCTCCGATTTTACAAATGCGGTGTACCCCAGCAACTTGTGCCGCAAAGAGAATAGCCGGATGCACCTTCCCTTCTTTGTTGGGGGGCGTGCAAAGCACAATCTCCTTACACCCCGCAATCCGTGCCGGGACAGCCAGCATCAATACCGTAGAAAACAGAGGAGCCGTACCTCCCGGCACATAAAGTCCGACCTTTTCAATGGGAATAGCCTTTTGCCAGCAAACGACTCCTGGAGCCGTTTCTATTTTCTTTCCTTCAAATCGTTGAGCCGCATGAAATGTTTCTATATGCTGCTTAGCGGTAAGAATAGCTTGCTTCAATTCTTCGGATAGCCTATTATTGGCTTCTTGAATTTCAGCTTCAGAAACGACCAATGACAAAAGATCAACTTTATCAAATTGTTTTTCATATCTCTTAATGGCGGAATCCCCCTCTTTTCGTATATCCTTCAGAATACCTTGGACGGTCTCGAAAAGAGAAGTAACGTCAATCGTTGCCCGTTGTACAAGTTTTTCCCATTCATTACGAGCCGGATACTTTATCAATTGACAACCTATCGTATTACTTTCCATTATATTCTCCATTATTATAGTTAAAGAATCATTTTTTCAATAGGCAAGACAAGTATGCTTTCAGCGCCCAGTGATTTCAATTTACCAATAATCTCCCAAAAATGCTTTTCCGCTATAACCGATTGTACGGAAACCCATTCCTCATTAGCCAATGAAGTAACCGTAGGGCTCTTCATACCGGGTAGCACCTCGATGATATCATCTACCTTATCTTTCGGAGCATTCAATAACACGTATTTTTTCCCTTCGGCCTGCTGAATTGCTTCAAAACGGAATAACAGCTCGTCCAAAATAGATTGTTTGTCAGAGGAAAGCGAGGGATGAGCAATGAGCAGGGCCTCGCTCTTCATCACCACTTCTACCTCTTTCAACTGATTACTTACCAGCGTACTTCCCGAACTGACTATGTCAAAAATGGCGTCTGCCAATCCAATCCCCGGAGCAATCTCTACGGAACCGGTTATTACATGCAGATCCGCCTTTACTCCTCGCTGAGCCAAATAGGTTTTCAAAATTTCCGGATAAGATGTTGCAATAGTCTTCCCATTAAACCACGCTACACTCTCATAGTCTTCATCTTTAGGAATAGCCAATGAGAGACGACACTTGCTGAATCCTAAGCGTTTCACTAACCGGGCTTTAGAACCCTTCTCCACATATTCATTCTCTCCTACAATCCCGACATCAGCCACGCCATTGGCTACCGACTCTGGAATATCATCATCTCGGAGGAATAAAACCTCTACTGGAAAATCTTTTGCGGAGAGCAATAATACCCGCTTTGCCTTGTCCAACTTAATACCGGCTTCTTCCAAAAGCTTCATTGTCTCTTCATACAGACGTCCTTTTGATTGTACAGCAATTCGCAACATATCTATTTCGTTTTTAATTTACTTGCATCTGAAATTCTCTTATAAAACAAGAAAGCTTGCCGGATTATTTTCCGGCAAGCTTTCTATTCTATTTTTTCGAAGCATTCGCACACATCGAAGCCCACCGAACTATAATCCGT
>DWYO01000236.1 GCA_019118725.1 Candidatus Parabacteroides intestinavium
TAAATTTGTTTCCGGTCTTTTTCCCCGTTCTTATTCGTCACATAGCCCGCTATGCTCCTCATAAGAACAACTGAAAATCCTCGAAAACATTCTTTACAAAAAGCTGGAATAAATTCCAAACAGCTTCTAAGCAGACAGATGAATTAAAGATTAAGCTACCCGGTAGAACGGGCAGAGAGAGGCTTAAAAAATGAAGACCATCCCGGATCCTTCCGAGATGGTCTTTTTGTGAGTTGCGGAGGCCTGATTCGAACAGACGACCTTTGGGTTATGAGCCCAACGAGCTACCACTGCTCCACTCCGCGATTTTGTATAACCATTTCTGATTACGGGTGCAAAGGTACGACAAAATTCTGAAAAAGCAATCAAATTGTAATAATTTTTTTCTCGGAATGCCTATAATCCCAGCTTTTTTACTACTTTTGTGCGCAAATTAAAAAGGAATGTGCAATAGGAAATGTCTACAACAGTTTCAAAAACAAGAGATATGCTGGTAGATGTGGCGCGTCAATTATTTGCCCGTAAGGGAGTTGACGAAACCACGATGAACGATATTGCGCAGGCTTCAGGCAAAGGGCGGCGTACCCTTTATACCTATTTCAAAAGCAAAAATGAAATCTATTCTGCGGTGGTAGAATCGGAATTAGACCGATTGCATAAGGTCTTGTGTGATGTGGCAGAGAAAGATTTACCTGCCGATGAGAAGTTGATGACCCTTATTTATACCCGATTAGACGCGGTAAAAGCGCTTGTATTCCGCAATGGTACGTTACGGGCTACCTTTTTTCGCGATATATGGCGCGTGGAAAAAGTCCGGAAAAGTTTCGATTTGCGTGAGATAGAGATCCTCAAAGGTATTTTGAATGATGGCGTGCGCGAAGGTATTTTCTCCATGCCTGATACCGATATTACGGCATTGGTGCTGCATCATGCGTTGAAGGGGCTGGAAGTCCCTTATATCCGTGGCATCATGGGGGATAATATCAGCCAGCGTATCAAGCGAAGAGATAATGTAATGAACTTAATATTCAACGGAATAAAGATAAAGTAACAAGAATTACGAGATGTATATTAATGCGACAGGTTATTACGTACCCGAAGAGCGGGTAGATAACCAACACTTTTTAGAACTGAATGGCTTGACCAGCGAGTGGATAGAGCAACGTACGGGCATTCGTACCCGTTCGAAAGCGAAACCGGAAGAGAATATCAATACGATGAGTTTGGAAGCCATTCGGAATGCTTTACCCAAGTTGCCGTATGATATAACGGAAGTCGATTTGATTATATCCGCTTCCTATTCTCCGTATGATACCGTGGCTACGGCTGCCCATTTGGCACAATATGAATTCAATATAACGGATGCAAAAGCATTGTACCTTTCATCGGCTTGCTCTTCTTTCTTGAACGCCATGGAGGTAGTAGAAGGGTATTTCGCCATGGGAAAAGCGACAAAGGCTTTGATACTGGGCGCAGAAAAGAACTCTGCGTATGCCAACGAGACTAATCCGAAGGATGGACATTTGTGGGGAGATGCCGCTGCGGCTTTTTTCCTTTCCAAAGAACGTGTTACCGATCAGGATGCAGAAGTGGTAGAGGTTTATACGCAGGGATTGGGTTATTTGCCTAAGGCTCCGGAGGCCGTTCATCTTCGTCCGAAAGATGGAGGGATTATGATGCCGGAAGGACGTGATGTGTTTATGCAGGCTTGTACCTATATGCCGAAGAATGTGCTCTATTTGTTGGAAAAGAACGGATATACGCTGGACGATTTGAGCTATTTTATCGGTCATCAGGCGAATATGCGTATTATGACCAATATCGCCAAGCATTTGGATTTGCCGGAAGAGAAGTTCCTGCACAATATTGAAGAATTGGGCAATACGGGGTCAGTCAGCTCTGCATTGGTCTATGCGCAAAACGAATCTCTTTTCAAGAAAGGAGATCTGGTCTCTTTGACGGTTTTCGGGGGAGGATATTCTACCGGAGCATGTTTGATCAGGTGTTGAGTCGGGGGGCGTAGTTGGTAGACGCTTTTAGAAGCTGTTTGGAATTTATTCCAGCTTCTTATACGATGCAGATTAAAAAATGCAAGCATAAACTACTGACTACAAACTACCAGCTACTAACTACAAATAAAAAATAATAAACAATGAAACTATTAGAAGGTAAAGTGGCTATTGTAACCGGTGCGGCTCGTGGCATTGGTAAGGCAGTGGCTTTGAAGTTTGCTTCTGAAGGGGCAAACATCGCATTTACGGATTTGACGATTGACGAGAATGGCCTGGCTACCCAGAAAGAATTGGAAGCTTTGGGAGTAAAGGCCAAAGGGTATGCTTCCAATGCGGCAAACTTTGAAGAGACGCATAATGTAGTGGCTGAAATTGTGAAGGATTTTGGCCGGGTAGATATCTTGGTGAACAATGCTGGTATTACCAAAGATGGTTTGATGATGCGTATGAGCGAGGCGCAATGGGATGCTGTATTGAATGTCAACTTAAAGTCGGCTTTCAACTTTATTCATGCATGTACGCCGGTGATGATGAAACAACGTGCCGGAAGCATTATCAATATGGCATCGGTGGTAGGTGTTCACGGAAATGCCGGACAATGTAACTATTCGGCTTCAAAGGCCGGTATGATTGGCTTGGCAAAGTCTATTGCGCAGGAGTTGGGTTCTCGCGGTATTCGTGCCAATGCGATTGCACCGGGATTCATCATTACCGATATGACGGCCGCTCTGCCGGAAAATGTGCGTGAGGAATGGTGCAAGAAGATTCCTTTGCGCCGTGGCGGTACTCCGGAAGATGTGGCTAATATTGCTACTTTCCTGGCTTCAGATATGTCATCGTATGTGTCAGGTCAGGTTATTCAAGTAGATGGCGGAATGAATATGTAATTATGTAATATTAATGAAGCGTGAAGAATTGAGAATGAAGAATTTTATCCGAACGAAATTCTTCATTCTCAATTCTTCATTCTTATTCTTAATTCTTCATTTATGGACATTCTTTACGAAGATAATCATATTATTGCGGTAAATAAGACCTGTCGGGAAATTGTGCAAGGAGACAAAACCGGGGATAT